>DATLVJ010000505.1:0-2030 GCA_035577585.1 Candidatus Limnocylindrales bacterium | reverse complement strand
ACGACCCCTGTGGTGTATCTCTACTTTGACCGGCTCCAGCACTGGTGGGACCGGGTACGCGGCCGCCGGGGAGTCCAGCCGCTCGGATCGGAGGTATAGCCGGATTATGCGCACAAGGCATCGGTGGTACTTTTTCCCTCTACCGGTCATGCTTCTTCTCAGCGGCTGCATGGTAGGCCCGAAGTACACGCGGCCCAGCGCGCCGGCCTCGCCCGCGTACAAGGAGCAGCTTCCAGAGGATTGGAAGCAGGCGCAGCCGAACGATGGAGTGATCCGCGGAAAATGGTGGGAGCTCTATAACGACCCAGCGCTCAACGCCCTCGAAGAGCAGGTCAGCATATCGAATCAGAGTTTTCTGGCCGCGGAAGCGCAGTTCCGCGCCGCCCGCGAAACCGTGCGTATCGCGCGGGCGGCATTGTTTCCAACGATCGGCGCCGAGCTGTCCATTAACAACTCGAAAACGTCGTCCAATTTAGTGAACAATCAGGCCAAGAGCGCGTTCATTCCCGGCACGCGGACCGACTACACTTTGCCGTTCAATTTGTCATATCAGGCGGACATCTGGGGAAGTGTGCGGCACAACATCAAGGCCACCGCCGAAACCGCGCAAGCCAGTGCGGCCCAATTGGAGAATGCCCGCCTTACCTTCCAGGCGGAACTGGCGCGAGACTATTTCCAATTGCATGGTATCGATCGCGATGAAGAGTTGTTGGGAACCACGGTCAAATCGTATGAAGAATACTTGCAGCTGACGCAAAATCGTTACAAGTCCGGTGTGGCCTCGGGCGGAGATGTGGCGCTGGCGCAAGCCCAGTTGGAGAACGCGCGCGCCCAGCTGCTCGACCTGCAGATTACACGGGCCCAACTCGAGCACGGCATCGCCATTCTGATCGGGAAACCACCGTCCGCTCTTACGATCAACCGATCGACCGCGCAATCGCCGCCGCCGGTCATCCCGGTCAGTGTGCCTTCGGCGTTATTGGAGCGCCGCCCGGACATCGCTGCCGCCGAGCGCCAGATGGCCGCGGCAAACGAGCAGATCGGCATTGCTAAAGCCGCCTTCTTTCCAACTTTGAGCATCAGTGCAACGGCAGGACTCGAAGGCTCCAGCATCGCGAAGTGGTTCAGCTTGCCAAGCCGCTTCTGGTCGGTGGGGCCACAAATGGCAGAGACATTGTTCGATGCCGGGCGCCGCCACGCCGCGGAACGTCAGACCCAAGCGCTATACGATGCGACCGTGGCCGACTATCGCCAGGTGGTGCTGACTGGGCTTCAGCAAGTGGAGGACAATTTGGCGGCGCTGCGCGTGCTGGCCGAAGAAGCGCAGGCTGTGGACGGGGCGGTTAAAGCGGCTGAGCAGTCGCTGCAGATATCCACTTATCAATACAAGGCCGGCACCACCAGCTATTTGCAGGTCATCACCACGCAGGCCATCGCTTTACAGAACGAAAGAGCTGCTGTCGACGTCCTGACCCGCCGCATGGTGGCGAGCGTTCTTCTGATCGAAGCGCTGGGCGGCGGCTGGGATGCCTCGCAACTGCCCGCCACAAGCGGATTGATCGCGGGAAAATAGCCACTTTGCGGCTCAATTTCCACGTCAACAAATCAGAAATAATATCGGAGCGAAAGCTGCAGGTTCCGGACGTCGTCAGTTTTGCCGGTAACTTTGCCGAAAGTCGTGGTGGCCGTCGGGTTTAGGCCGGGCGAACCCCAGTTCGGATGATTGAAGGCGTCGAATGCCTCGGCGCGGAACTGGAAGCCGGTCCGCTCGTTGATGGAAAACTTCTTGTACAGCCCGATGTTCCAATTCTCTAGACCCGGCCGGTAGATCAAGCCGCGAACGCCATTGTGGAGGTTGAACGTGCCTTTGGCCGGCGGTGTAAAAATCGGCGAACCATCGGAGTTGGTGGTCGCGAAGTAGAGATTCGGATCCTTGGCGCCATTGTGGGCCATCTGGCCAATAATTCTCGGGTCCCCGTTGACCATCCAGAACTGGCCCGCTTGGCAACTGCCCAATGGGATGCCGCTGG
>DATLVJ010000504.1:0-3230 GCA_035577585.1 Candidatus Limnocylindrales bacterium | reverse complement strand
CAAGTTTGCGCCCGTCAGCGGCAAGTCCGTCGGCATGCTCGTATCCGGCCGGGAATTCACGCAAGCCTACGGAAAGAACTCCACGGTCTATGTGAACCTTGGCGTTAACCAGGGCGTGAAAGTAGGAGATTATCTCAGGATCTTCCGCTATGAAGGCTCCACCTCCGAATTCTCGCAGAACTTCCCGGATTTCCAGTACAGCATGTACGGCTTCGGCAGCACGCCCGAGAAATACAAGTGGAATGACATTCCGCGCAACGTCATCGGGGAAGGCATCGTGATGAACGTCACCCACAATGCCTGCGCCATTTTCGTCACCTACAGCAAAATGGATATGTACGCCGGCGATTACGTCGAAATCGAATAGCTCGTTCTCAATTTTATTTTCATCGCCCGCGCTTCCCTACTGGCGCGGGCTTTCTTTTTGTGCAATCGGCCGATGCGCTTCCCCGATGACTTCGCACTGAAATCCGAATAACTTCGTCTCCGGCTCTCTCCACGCCTCGCGAGGAAGCCCCGCCTTCGTGCATGTTTCCGCAAGGAATTGCTCGCGGCTCAGCCGGTGTTCCACGGCCACTTGCGGCAACAGCAGTCCCCGCCGAGTTCCACGCTCCACCAGCAGTCCGTGAATCCCGATCTCCACTTCATCCGGGCGTATAGGCTGTGGCGGGGTCAGCAACGATACCTCGATTTCCAGCGCATCCATCTCTTCCGTACGTAGCCGTGAGAAACGGGGATCGTGCAATGCCGCGTCGGCCGCGCACCTCGCCACCGTTTCCCCAAGATTCGCGGAGCCTTCGATCATTCCGATGCAGCCACGCAATTTCTTTTCGACGTGCAGGGTTACAAACAGGCCGCGGCGTTCCGCAAAAATCCCCGTGGTTGGAAAGTCGGAAAGCGGCCGCTCGTGGCACACCGCATGGAGAACGCCCTGACGCGCCAGCTCCAGGACTGCTGTTCGATCTTCTTCAGAGAGAGACGGCATCCTGCTGCTTCTTCTGTGCTTCCAGCATGCTCAGCTTCCGTCGCTGCTTGATGCGGTCATCCAGTTGGTTCCAGAAGCGATGAAAATATTGCGCCGCTGACACCAGCGCGCTCACGACCACCAGCCACAGCAAAACCGTGGACACCGGCCGGATCGACGGGTGCCGCGCACCGACAATCAGCACGGCAACCGCGCAAACCTGCAGCACCATTTTAGTTTTTCCAAGCGCCGACGCGGCGATGGTGAAGCCCTCCGCCGACGCAATATTCCGCAATCCCAAAATCGTGAATTCCCGCCCGATAATAATCACCACCATCCACGGCGCCACCAGGGAATGCCCGCTCGAATCCTGCATGCCCACCAGCGAAATGAAAGCCGCCGAAATCAGCAGCTTGTCGGCGATCGGATCCAGCAGAATTCCCAGCGTGGTCACTTGCCGGTTGCGCCGAGCGAAGTATCCATCCGCCCAGTCCGTGGCCGCCGCCGCCAACAGGATCAGCACACCCCACACCTCAAAATGCATGGGGAAACCCCATAGCACCACGTTGGGGCTCCTCGTCAACAGCACCACAATCAGCACTGGAACGAAGAAAATCCGCAGGACCGTAAGAAAATTCGGAAAATTCATAATCGGGCGCGCCGCAAGGCAGCTTTCCAAGCCTTTCGGAACCACCTCGGCCACTATAGACTCCGCCCAAGACTGCGTCAACGGACTGCGAATACACGCGTTTCCGGCCTCGGGCAGTACTTAGATGTAACTAAGGGCGTTCGCCTGTCGCCGCAACCACAGATACTCTTTCGTAACACCTTTGCTGCAAACCTGTGCAAAAGCGCTTTTCGGGAATCGCTTCCATCTTGGAATCGAAATTTGGAAAACCCTGTCAATACCTAATGTAAGTCTATTAGTTACAATCTATTACAGTTGGGGCGATTATCGGCAATCAATCAGAGAGTGAGTTTCTTACTGCGGCCGCAAGCCGCGCCTTTCGGAGTTTCCACAATCTTTTCCACAAGCCCGGCCTTACCCCGCCGCGGGACATTCGGCCCGAAAAAGTGTCATATTCCTTTAACATTCGCGGAAAATAGTGGAGTTACTCGAAAGTGACCATGCTCCATTTCCTGTCGCCTTCAAATCGCGTGCGGACCGCGCAAAATCCTCACCGGCAGCAAGAACAACGCCCGCAAGAACGCCAGAACTCCGTGCACCGCGATTCCTACAATCCGGAATGGCAACAGAATCAGCCACACAAACGGATACGCGATCAGCGCCAGCAACGCAATCGGCCAGCAAAAAACCAGCAGCAGGCACCACAGGAAGAACGCACCCATAATCAGTTGACCTCTCCTGCATCATGATACGCAGCCCCACGCCTGGAAGTTCCCGCCGTCGCGAAGCTGCTCAATTTCAGCCGGCGCGCGATGCTTTCCGGCACCTCCGCTTCCATATCCATATGCGAATCGCTCACCTGCGAATGCAGCACCCGGCCTAGGGCATGGATCAGCGCCAGCGACCGGCCTTCGCTCAGCGGCATGTGCAGCGAAAGCTTCACAATCGGATCCATCGGCAATGCCGCGTCAATCCTCCGCAGCAGTTCGTCGAGTCCCTCGCTAGTCAGCCCGGAAACCAGCACCGGCGGCTCCTCGCCGCCTCCATTGCGCCGCCCGGCCGCCTCCAGATTGTGCCGGGCTTCCGCATCCAACTGGTCCACCTTGTTGTAGACGCGGAGCCTGGCCGTTTCTTTCACGCCCAGATCATCCAGAATTTTTTCCACTTCCTCTTCCAGCTCATCGTGCCGAGGATTTGAGATATCGCTCACCTGCAGCAGCAGCGCCGCTTCCTGCACTTCCTCCAGCGTGGCGCGAAACGCCTTGATCAACCCTTTCGGCAACTGGCGGATGAAGCCCACGGTATCCGAAACCAGAATGCGCCGGTTGGAAGGCAAACGAATCGCCCGAATTGTCGGGTCCAAGGTGGCGAACATCCGCGAAGACACCAGCACTTCCGCCTGGCTCAGCGCGTTGAACAGTGTCGATTTTCCGGCGTTCGTATAGCCAACTAGGGCCACTGTCCCCAGCGGCACCGCATTCCGCGCTTCCCGCCGCAGCGCCCGCTGCTTGCGGACCTCATCGATGCTCACTTCGATCTTGTGGACGCGGTCGCGGATCCGCCGCCGGTCCGTTTCCAGTTTCTTTTCTCCGGGGCCGCGCACGCCGATGCGCCCGCCTCCGCCGCCCGCCCCGCCAG
>DATLVJ010000503.1:0-16345 GCA_035577585.1 Candidatus Limnocylindrales bacterium | reverse complement strand
CCGGATGAAGGTCCGGTTGTCTATCTTACGGCGAATGGGGGCCGTTGGCGAATTGGGAGAGAGCAGGACATACTGCGTGGCGGGGGCGCGTTAGCCCGTGACGTGATACGAGCGGAGAATTTTCTCAAACGAGGCTTGCGTCTCGCTGAACAGCGGTTCAACGCACCAGGTGGTGATCCGCAAAAAGCCGGCCTGTGTCTGGACAATGGCCACAAGGAAATGGATGGGCAGATTTTCGGCTGCAGGCGAAACACCTCGATAGGAAAGGAGGAGGGCGGTTTTGCCGTCGATCCTGGTGGGGGTTTCCGAAACCTTTTCGTAGTTTTGCAGGTTCGTTTTGGCCTGGATCTCCACCAAGCCCTTGTAGCTGTCCAGCGACGCGGTATATGGCTCGCTGACCACAATGAGGTAGCGCAAGTCGTCGGTTGAACTGAGGCCAGCGATCACATCGGAAGAAGCACGTAACGCAGGATTGACCTTCCACCCGGACGGAAGAGAGAGCGCAAATTTTCCGGTCCGGTTCAAGTACTCCGTTCCCTTCAGGGATTCGTCGATCTTGGGAAGTTCATTTTTCGGCGGAGCCGGGGCGGGCGCGCCGCCTGGATTGTTTTCCGGAAAACTGATCGTGACGACGTCGGCGCGGTTGACCTGCATTTTGCCGTAGGCGGTCTCGACCTCGATCTTGTCGCCGTTGATCGCGGTCATTTTGCCGACAATTTTCGTGCCGTCTTTGAGGACCAGTTCCTCGGCGGCAGCAGAGATACTGAAAGCCAGTACAAGGGACAGGATGGCTACGTTGCGATTCATGCTGTTCACTCCCAGAGCCGCGCTGCGATTCTCCGGGCGGGCGTCCGGCTGACTATCTTACGGCGAATGGGGAGAGATGGCGAACCGGGGTGCAGGGGGGCGGCCGGGAGGATCGAAAGCCCGCAAATTTTTCTGTTGCAATTGCAACATATCTATGTTGTACTAGCAACATGGAGGCGGCCATGATGAACAACCTCGAAGCCCTGCTCCGGCGAAGGGCTATCCGCGAGTTCGATGCCCTTCCCGTGCCTTTGAAAACGCGGGAACAGATCCTGCGCGCTGCGGCAGCAGCGCCGTCCAGTTGCAACAGCCAGCCTTACCGGCTGATCTGGATCGAAACTCCAGGGAAAAAAGGGAAGGCGGCGGAATTGTGCATGGGCCAGCGGGCCGCGAAGACCGCTTCGGCTTTGGTGGTCGCCGTCGCGGACCTGGGCATCTGGAGGCAGACGAACGAGAGCCAGTTGCAATGGATGCGAACAGCGGGATTTCCCGCCGGAAAGATACGCGAGTACGAAAAAAAGGCAAAGTTTTCGAAATTGTTTTATCTGCAGGGGTGGGGCAACATTTTTGGCGCCCTGAAATGGTCGATTCTGACGGCCATTCATCCGTGGAAAGTGATCGGCATGGCGCCGGTAACGAAACAAGGACTGTTCAAGTGGGCGGCAAAAAGCACAGCGCTGGCCTGCGGGAACCTGATGATCGCCGCCGAGGCGCTGGGATTCAACACCTGCCCGATGGAGGGTTTCGACGGCGTTCGGCTCTCGAAATTCCTGGGGCTTTCCCGGCGAACCCAGGAGATCGTCATGGTGATCGCCATCGGGAAGAAATCCGCAAAGCACGTGGACCAGCCGCAGTGGCGCCGGCCGCTGGAAACGACGGTGACGACTCTATGATCGCGGTGGAGCAGAAGCTGATCCCGGAAGAGATCCGGAAAGACTCCGTGCTGGTGTACCTTGCGGCGGCGTATTTTTCCGTGAGCAAACAGATGGAGCGCAAGACGGGGTGCTCGCAGACGCGGGGATTCATTTTGTCCACGCTGCGCGGCGGCGCGGAACGCAACCAAAACCAGATTGCCACGATGCTGGGTTTCGACCGGACGGTGGTGCATCGGGCCATCGGAACGATGTGGCGGGAGGGGCTGGTTTCGAAAAAGAAGGCGGCGAAGGGCCGGACCTTCGTGATCCGCTTGACGCCCAAAGGGGAGAAATACCGGGAGTCGCTTATCCGCGAGCGGAGAGCGGCGGAAGAGAAATTGCGCGAAGTGCTGCAGCCGGAGGAGCGCGCGGCGTTCATCCGGCTGCTGGAGGTTGTGGCGGGGTTTCAACTATAACTGGGAGTTGTTTGGAAAGAGCTGGCAAATAAGCCAGCGCTAGATTGAAGACTGAAGAAGGGCGGGCGGCGAATTGGGAGAGGCGCGGGGAGAGTGTCAGTTTCAGGTTAGATGACTTCCCCGGACCGCGGCGAGACTATAATGAAATCTGCGCCGGGAACCCCTTTAATGAATTTTCCAAATTTCCACGACGGCCATTTCGACGGACTACGGATTGGCCCGAACAGACTGGTGAATCTTTTCCTTAGAACAAAGGACGGCAAATCGTTCATCCTGGTTCTGCAAAAAGTGGATGCGCTGACAGTTTCCGAAATCAAACAGGGCAACATTATCTTCGACTTGGTTTTTCGAAGCAGTGGGGAATTAACCCCTTCAGACATCGCGGATTTGTACAGTGTGGATGTCGATGCTCCGCAGGCCGCAGATTTATTGAGGGCGAAGCGTGAACAGGGATTTCAGCTTTTGGAAATAAATGCGTCCTACGGTGCGCGAGGGCTGGTTTTGTTTCAGACTTTCGAAATACAAGAGTGAACTTTTCCTTAAAGCGGAGACATTGAACACGCGGAGAAGAGCACAGCCAGGAATGGCTGCGCCACAGGCGGAGTTTGCATGGCCCAGCCGTGACGGACGGACCATGCAGATTGAATCTTAAAATGCGGAAAAGGCGCCCGCTCCGCAGAACCATCCGGAGTCCAAAAAACGGACCTCGGAAGGCGGCCGCTACCCGAGATAGCGCTCGAATTGGCCGAGGCAGCCCTGCCAGCCCTCTTTGTGCTTGTCGCGGGATTCGGCGGTAAGCAAATTCTTGTGCGTCAGGGTGACTTCGGTGGAGCCGCCGAGATCTTTGAAGGTGACGGTGACCAGGGATTCTCCGGGAGCGACTTCTTCCTGATTCCAGGACCAGGTGAAGACGAGCTTTTCGGGCGGCTTTATTTCCTCATAAGTGCCGCTGAGGCGGTGGATGTTGCCTTCCTTGTGATGCATTTCGAGGGAATATTTTCCGCCGACGCGCAGGTCGAGGCGGGTGATCACCGTCTTGTAGTCGGCCGTGGGATGGAACCACTGGGCGAACTCCCGGGCGTCGGTCCAGGCGCGGTAGACGCGGTCGCGGGGCGCCGCGAAGGTGCGCGTTAACTCGAGCGAGTGTTGCGGCTGCGGTTGCGGGGTGGCCATGATTGTTTCTCCTTTTGCTTGAGTCCGTCTTTTTCGGACGGCGGATCCTGGTTGAGGAAACGTTCGAGGGAATCGAAAGCGCCTTCCCAGAAGCGGCGATACTGGGCGATCCAGTCTTCGGCTTGCTTCAGGGGAGTTGGCGAGAGCCGGCAGAAACGCGTGCGGCCGATCTTTTTTTGCGAGACGAGGCCGGCGCTTTGGAGAACGCGGACGTGCTTCATGACCGCGGGAAGCGACATGCGGTGAGGGCCGGCGAGGTCCGACAAGGAGGCTTCGCCGAGCATGAGGGAAGCGAGGATGGCGCGGCGGGTAGGGTCGGCGAGGGCGCCAAAAGTGGAATCGAGGGTTGCGGAATACTTAACCATATGGTTTAGTATTGAGCGCGAAAGGCCGCCTTGTCAACAGGGAATTCCGCGCGCTTGACGCTCTACGGAATTCGGTGCTACAAACAGGCCACTCCGACGCAGGTCGGCCCTTTCCAAAGCCCAGACGTTGACTGCCTGCATCCGCGTTTGTGCCATCTCCGCCCAAGATACTTTTGGCGTAGTCCAGCGCAGGCAAACACTCGTTCGTTCAAGGAGATTTTCGAAAATGAAGAAGAGAATATTGCTTTGTTTAGCGGTGGTGTTGATGTCGTGCCTTACGATTGCGGCGCAGGACGCAAAGATGCAGCCGCTGACGTTCTGGTATGAATACACGGTAAATCCCGGAAAAGACGCGCAGTTTATGGAGCTGGTGAAGACGGTGGGCGCGCCGGTGCGCGACAAGTTGCTGGCGGACGGCGTGATTCTGGCCTGGGGCGTGCACGTGGGATTGCTGCGCGCGCCGGGAAACAGCACGCACATCATCTGGTATTCGGTTGCGGACTGGTCCGGCATCGAGAAGGTGGACAGCGCGATGCGGGCACAGATCGGCAAGCTGGATGAGGAAGCGATGAAGTCCGGCACGGCAAAGAAGGGTTCGTCGGGCGGGGCAACGGTGACCGCGCGGATGATGGAAGCGGCGGACGTCAGCAAGACCCGCGATTACATCACGCGCGACCTGGTGTTTGTGACGGGCACGGGTGCGCCGCCGGCAGGCGTGCTGCCGTGGACCCGCTACAACTATGTGAAAGCGAAGCCCGGCAAGGGCAGCGATTTCCGCAAAGTCTGGGAAAAGTACAACAAGCCCGTTCTGGACAAGCTGGTGGCGGATGGCACCGTGCTGGCGTATGGCCTCTCGGTGGAAGAAGTGAAGACGGACGGCGACTTCACGCATTACGTCTGGTATGCGACGAAGGACCTGGCGTCATTCGAAAAGGTGCGCGCGGCGTACACGGCGGACCGGGATAAGCGGAGCCAGGAAGAGCAGGACGCGATTACGGCGGAGTTCCTGAAAACGATCGAGCTGGATGCCTCGAGGAGTGAGGTGGGCCGGTCGATTATGTTCAAGGTAGGTGGAATGAAGTAGGAAGTTCGTTCGCATCGCTAAAAAGAATTAGCAGAGGGCCCCGCGTTTGAGTTTCGGCGCGGGGCTTTTTTTTGGTTGGGAGGTTGGGCCGCGTGATCAAAAGCGGTGGCAGAGCCACCACACTCCAAAGTGGGAGCGGCACGCCCCGTAAAACCGTTCGGGGTGCAAAAAGCGCGCCTCCCTTCCTTCGTCAGGGCAAGCGGAAGGCAAACCCTACGCAATCCAGCGCCGCGAACAGTTTTTGGGGTGGCACTTCACGGGGAGTGAGCGAGAAGAGTTCGGAAAGATGGTGAATGAGGCGCGATTTTACTTCGTCGAGGGCGACGGTGCGGTGGAGAAGTTTTTCAAGAGAGGTGGCTTTGCGGTCGGGGATGCCGCAGGGAATGATGAGGTCGAAGTAGCGGAGGTCGGTGGAGACGTTGAAGGCGAATCCGTGGGAGGTGACCCAGCGGCTGATGTGGACACCGATGGCGGCGAGCTTTTCCTCGGGGATATTGCCTGGAGGCTGAACCCAGATGCCGGTTTTGCCGGGGATGCGATAGGCGGAGATGCCGAAATCGGCGGAGGCGCGGATCATGGCTTCTTCAAGGGTGCGGACGTACCAGTGAATGTCGCGGCGAATGGAATCGAGATTGAGGATGGGATAGCCGACGATCTGGCCAGGGCCGTGATAGGTGACATCGCCGCCGCGGTTGGTTTCGCGGAGTTCGACATTTTTCTGGCGAAGAACATTTTCGGAGGCGAGAAGGTTTTTCTGGCTGGCGCTGCGGCCGAGCGTGAGGACGTGGGGGTGTTCGCAGAAAAGCAAGACGTCGTCGATGGCGCCGGCTTTGCGGGCGGCGACGATGCGCTCCTGGAGGGCGTAGGCGTCGGACCAGGAGAGAAGGCCGAGGTCGGTGGTGAGGAGCATTGGCATTGGTTGCAGGGGGCTGAAAGTGACTGGTGATTAGTGGTTGGTGACCGGTGGAAGAAAAACCAGCTTATTGCCACTTACCTGCCACAAGCTCACCCTTGCAAATTCCGGATTACCAGTCACTAGTCACCAATTACCAGTCACTAGACGTTGATCTGCAGGCCGCGGACGGAGGCGAAGGCGTCGCCCATGGCTTCCCATACTGTCGGATGGGCGTGAATCATGTTCATCATGTCGTCGATGGTGCCTTCGAGATTCAGGACTGCGGCGGCTTCGGACAGAATTTCGGTGGCCAGCGGGCCAATGATGTGGATGCCAAGGACTTCACCGTATTTTTCGCCGGAGACAACCTTGATGAAGCCGCCGTGGTTGCCGAGGATGGTGGCCTTGCTGTTGCCGACGAAGGGGAACTTGCCGGTTTTCACGGCGTATCCGGCGTCGCGGGCCTGCTTTTCGGTCATGCCGATGGAGCCGATCTGCGGCTCGCAATAGGTGGCGTTGGGAATGCGCAGCTTGTTGATGGTATGGGTGGGCTTTCCGGCGATGTGGGTGACAGCGACGATGCCCTCCATCATGGCCGCGTGCGCGAGTTGCGGAAGTCCGGCGACGATGTCGCCGATGGCGTAGAGGCCGGGCTCATCGGTCTCCATGAATTGATTAACGTGCACAAAGCCGCGCTCGAGTTTGGCTTTGGACTTTTCGAGGCCGCAGTTGTCGGTCATGGCTTTGCGGCCGACGGCAAGCAAAAGTTTTTCGGCCTGCAGGGTTTGCGCCTTCCCGTCCTTATCTTTGTACGAGACGGTAACGCCCTTGGCGTCTTTTTTCACACCATCGACCATGCAACCGGTCTGGATCGCAATGCCCTTTTTCTTAAAACTCTTTTCGAGCTCGGCGGAAATTTCTTCGTCTTCGACGGGAACCACGCGGGGCAAAGCTTCCAGGATGGTGACTTCCGTCCCGAAGGAGTTGTAGATGGAAGCGAACTCGACGCCGACGGCGCCGGCGCCGATAACGATAAGCGTCTTGGGAATTTCGGGAAGTTCGAGGATGGAGCGGTTGGTGACAATGGTCTTGTGATCGGGCTCGATGCCGGGGAGCGATTTGGCTTCCGATCCGCTGACCATCAGGATGGCGCCGGCTTCGATGATCTCGCGCTTGCCGTCTTTTTCGACGCTGATTTTGCCGGGGCCTTCGTATTTGCCCCAGCCCTGCTTCCATTCGACTTTGTTCTTCTTGAAAAGAAATTCGATGCCTTTGGCGTGCTTGGTGACGATCTTGGATTTACGGGCCAGGATGTTGGTCCAATTGATTTTCACGCCGGGAATTTCGAAACCGAGTTCAGCGGCGTTCTTGAAGTGGTCGTAGACATCGGCGTGGTGCAGAAGAACCTTGGTGGGGATGCAGCCAACGTGCAGGCAGGTGCCGCCGAGGAACGGATCCTTTTCGATGACGACGGTTTTCAGCCCGAGTTCGCCGGCGCGAATCGCCGCGACATAGCCTCCAGGCCCGCTGCCAATAATTGCCACATCATATTTCGCCACGCGTAGTCTCCCTTCAGTCAGGCCAAACTCCACCGCAAGCGCAGAAACGATCGGGCAAAGATGGAAGATGCAGACGGAATTGCCCAGTGGAACGCCAGCGAGTCCCGCAAAAAGATAATTGTAGCAGCGGGTTTGAGGGCGGGGCAACTCGAGGCCGGCAGCGGCCGTGGAGGCGCTGAAATCGAGCTGAGTACTAGAACGGGAGCGAGGGAAGGGTCTGGATAATCGCTTCCGGGCTTATGTATACCATTCGGCTATATCTTTGATTATGAATAGATCTATCCCTGGACCTGCGGAACTGGCGCAGAGGAAGCACGCTTACTCCGAAACGAGTCACAGGGACCGCGCGAAGGCTTGAAGGAGATTTCCCGATTCGGGACCAGGCAAGAAAATCTTTGCACAATTCTGGCCAACGCTAAATCTGGCAGGATTTTTCAGATAAATTGTTTTTACTATTGCGTTAGCTACCCCACTGCTATATAAGCAAACAGTTCGAACCTCCGGAATACCATCCATAGTCTTAACGCTTTCATTAACAGCAGGAGGCCGAAATGCTCAAGGGAGAAGAAGCGTATTGGATTTGCATGAACCGAGATTGCGGAATAACCGCGGTGTGCGACGCAATGGAACACGGAACAGAAACGCACATTTGCCGTTGCGGAAGCCAGATGAAGAAAAAAACACACCCGGCGATTTTTTCGTACCTGGAGTTTTTAAAGGAAGAACGAAGCAGCGAGACGCGGGAAGCGAACGAAAAGGAAGAGACGCCATGCGAAAAATGAAGCCTCTTGAAACATTCAGCGAGGACAATACGCCATTGGTTGTGAGGGGCAGCTTGCCGCGTGTTTTTCTGGGCCTGGGTATTTTTATGGAAGCGGGCCTGCTGTTTTGCGGGAGCTATTTGCTGGCGGACGCGATCCTGCAACCACTGGATGCCGGGACATTTTCTGTGCTCGGCGGCGGGTTATTTTTGGGACTGGCGACTGTGCTGCTTTTCTACCTGGCATGGCCGTTCAGGAGAAGATCCATCTTGCGCCGGCGAGAGCCCGGGCAACTTTCCCTGGAAATCACCCTCGATCCATACGAGGAAAAGCCGCAAACGCTGGGGCAGTCCGGGTGGGCCGGTGATAAAAAAGAAGGGTTGCTGAGGCCGATGTAGCGCCGCTTCAGGCGCTTGGCAACGCCGGCAGATATTTTTCCGCAAAAATTTTGCGGTGATGGAGCGCATGGCCGGCGATGATGAACGCGATCGCAAGGACCGAGACTTCCTTGCCGCTGGCGTTGCCGCGGCGAAGCCAGGACGCGTCGTCGAGAGACCGGATAAGCGCGATGGTGGCGCGGCGAATGGCGACGAACTCCTCCAGCAAATCCGGGAGCTTCCGGGAAGAGGCATTCGAGACCTTGACGTAGTCGTCTTGTTCAAATCCGGGGAGCGGCGTCTGATCGCCGCGGGCGATGCGAAGAATCCGGACCGCAAAGATGCGTTCCGCGTCGTTCACGTGGCCCAGGGTTTCCTTGATGGACCATTTGCCGGGTGCGTATCGAAAATCGGCCTGCTGCTCGGTCAGCGGCTCCAATAATTGCTTCATCTCCCGCGGCTCCGCTTCCAGAATCTGCAGAAAATCCCCTTCCGGGACAAGCATCACGTACTTTCCATAGTAGGGAGCGTAGTCATTCGACTGCGGGCGCTTTTGTGTCATCATGCGGATACCTCCAGCGGGCTGCAAAAGAAATATTATAGCGTGAGAACAGCCGCGGGAGGAATTGAGCGGCAGGGAAACGGATGACGGAACTGAATTTCAGGCGGATGCGCGTGGCGTTTCAGGGTGAGCCCGGGGCGTTCAGCGAGGCCGCGGCGGTGCAACTTCTGGGAGATGGAATTCGCACGGTGCCGCGGACGACCTTCGACGCGGCGTTTCAAGCGATCGCCGATGGCGCGGCGGATGCGTTGCTTGTGCCAGTGGAGAATACGCTGGCAGGTTCGGTGGTGCGGGTGTACGACCTGCTGCTGGAAAGCAAACTGGAAATGTGCGGAGAGACGATTCTGCCGATCGAACACCAGTTGATGGGGATGCCGGGAGCGAAGCGGGAGGAATTGAAGGCCGTGGCTTCGCACCCGATGGCTCTGGCGCAGTGCGAGCGATTTTTCACTGGGAATCCGCAACTGAAGCGCGTTCCGGCGGAAGACACCGCGGGCAGTGTGCGGGAAATGATGGAGCGGGGCGATAAACACTTTGGATCCATCGCAGGCAAACGGGCGGCGGGACATTATGGCGCGGTGATCTTGCAGGAAAACATTCAGGACAACGCGGAGAATTTCACGCGCTTCGTTTTGTTGCTGCCGCCCGAGCAGGCGAAAGCTTACCGGGGAGCCGAGGCCAAGAAAATTTCACTGGCGATGCGGCTGGCGCACAAACCGGGAGCGCTGCTGGCATCGCTGGAACCATTTGCGAACCACGGCGTGAATTTACTGAAGATTGAAAGCCGTCCGATTCACGGGCGGCCGTGGGAGTACCAGTTTTACCTGGACGTGGAGGCGGAGGAGCCGGAGCATCTGGAGTTGGCGCTGAAAGAGGTTGGAGAAGCGACTAGCGAATTGCGGGTGCTGGGGAAATACGCTGCGGCGCGGCGGTAGAGCGGCGGCAATTGGAAATAGGCAAGAATGAATTTAACCTTGAGATCTTGAAGCAACTTCAAGTTGAGATCCTTCGGGGCGCAAACTGCGCGCCCGTCAGGATGACAACCTTCTTCCAGTTTCAATAACCAAGCAATTGTTCCCCATGCGCTAAGGATTAGCAGTAGCTGCAGGCTTCTTCGCCAACGGTGGTGCCAGACATGCCGTCCTTCATGCGGCGGAGGCGACGGCCGAGGCGTTCTGCGAGTTGATGACGAGCCCGCCACAGACGTGCCTTCAGCGTATTTTCAGTGACGCCAAGTTTCTTGGCGGCCTCTCCCGTGGAGTAGCCTTCGACTTCGCGCAGCAGGAAAGCGCTCCGCAGCAACGGCGAAAGTTCGTCCAGATTTTCGTTGATGATCTCGCGAATTTCCGTCCCCGCGTAGACCTGCTCGGGTGTCGGGCCATCATCGGCGAAGCGCTCGGCGGCCGGGAGTTCATCCTCGTGATGCGTTTCGTCGAGGGAAACCGCGGGACGCGCCTTGGCGCTGCGGCGCTTCATCAAAGCGGCGTTAATGACGATGCGCGTGAGCCAGGTGGAAAACTGCGAGCGGCCCTCAAAGCGCTTCAGATTGCGATAGGCGGAAAGCAGGCCGTCTTGCAGGGCGTCTTCAGCGTCTTCCGCATTGCCGAGCACACGAAGGGCGGTCTGAAATAACTGGCGGTGGTAACGGCCAAACAGTGCTTCAATTGCCTGAGCGTCGCCTCGCTGACCTGCACGAATCAACTTCTGTTCCGTAAGTTGCGTTGCATTGATCACTTGCGTTGCCATGTCTTCCCCCAGGTAGCTCCATATGAGTCTTTACGAGCGAAAAGGTTACAAAATTACATTAGTGGACCGGAACGCTGCCCCCACCCATCTTTGGACGTTTCAGAAGCAGAAAAATTGGAATGATGCCGAAAAAAATCACGCCCAAAAGCTTGTAGTTATCGACGAAGGCGAGCATCGTCGCCTGGCGCTCGATCATTCGAAACAGCATGCCATGCGCTTGTGCCGCCGCGCCGGCCCCCGACGAACCGCCGGATATCGAAGTTGCCGCAAAACCTGCCAATGTTGTCTTAAGGGCCGGATTCATTGAGTTCACATTGTCCATTAGACGCGCTTGGTGCAATTGGGTTCGTCGTTCGAGCAAAGTTGTGACCGTGGCGATGCCAACGCTGGCGCCGATGTTTCGGGCCAGATTAATGATGCCGGTGCCCATGTTGGTTTTTTCGCGGGGGACATACGCGAAGGCTGTGACATTGATTGGTATGAAAAGAAACGCCAAGCCCAAAGACTGCATGACGCGTCCGAGAACCGCATGTTTGAAATCGAGCGAGAGATTCCATCCGGCCATGACCAGCAGCGCGGAGGCGGAAATGGTGCACCCAAAAGTAATCAGGTAGCGCGTGTCCACCTTGGAAACGAGGAATCCCACGATCGGCATGCAAAGCATGATGGTGGCGCCGCCGGGGGAAAGTGCGAGTCCGGCGAGCTCCGCGGGATAACCCATGAGTTGCTGCAGCATCTGCGGAATCAGCACGGTGCTGGAATAAAGGACGAACCCGAGGAAGAACATCGCGAGCGTCGAGATGGCGAAGTTGCGATCCTTGAGCATGCGGAAATCCACGACAGGCTCTTTGGCTTTGAGTTCTCGAATGACGCCGCCGATTAAACCAACCAGCATCAACACCGCGAACAGGCGGATGAAACCAGAGTCGAACCAATCCTCACGCTGGCCCTTGTCGAGAATAATTTGCAGGCTGCCGAGGCCGAGGCTGATGAGGCCCAAACCGATGTAATCAATGCGGAAGCCGTCGCTGAGCTTGATGCGCTTCATGTAGGGCGGATCGGAGACGAGAAAATACGTCAAGCCAAGGGAGATAATTCCTACCGGAACATTGATGTAGAAAATCCAGCGCCAGGAGAAATTATCGGTGATCCAGCCTCCGAGCCACGGGCCGAGCGTAGGCGCAACGACGACGGCAATGCCATAAACGGCAAAAGCCATGCCGCGCTTGGAGAGGGGAAACGTGTCGTTCAAGATTGCCTGTTCGCTGGGTTGCAGACCGCCACCGCCAACTCCCTGCAGAATGCGGAAGAAGACCAGCATGCCGAGGCTTGCCGCAAAACCGCACAAAAACGAACTGAGCGTGAAAATGGCCACGCAGCCCATGTAGAAACGCTTGCGGCCAAGCAGCGACGAGAGCCAGCCGGAGAGCGGCAAAATCACCGCGTTCGATACAAGATACGAAGTGAGCACCCAGGTGGACTCATCGGCGCTGGCGGAAAGATTCCCCGCGATATGCGGCAAAGCGACGTTGGCGATGGACGTATCGAGAACTTCCATGAACGTTGCAAGCGTCACCGTGACCGCGATCACCCAGGGGTTGATCGAGCCATCCGGCATGCGCAGCTTGGAGATGAATCTTTCAATCATAGCGTTCGTTTTAGAAACCCGCTCTACTTCGTGATCACCGTGACATCCACATTCATGCCCGGGCGCAACACCGCTACGTCGGCAGGAATGGGATCGAGAACTATTTTTACCGGGATGCGCTGCACCACTTTTACGAAATTCCCGGTGGCATTTTCGGGCGGCAGCAGGCTGACAACCGCTCCGGTGGCTCCGGAGATCGAATCCAGGTGGCCTGGGAAAGTTTTGCCGTACGTATCAACTTCAACGTAGGCCTTCTGGCCCGGGCGCATTTTGCGCAACTGGGTTTCCTTGAAGTTGGCGGTGACCCAGACGTCCTGCAGCGGGACGATCACCATCAAGCCTTGCCCCTGCTGGACGATCTGGCCGTCTTCGACTTGTTTGTGAGTGACCACGCCATCGATAGGCGCGACGACGTTGCAGTAGCTGAGATTTAATTGCGCGGCGTCGACTTGCGCTCGGGCCTCCTCGACTTTCGCGAGTTTGGCCTGGGCATCGGCGGAGCGCATGGCCACCCGCTTGATGTCGGCGTGCGCGCTGGCGACTCCGGCCTGGGCTTGCAGTACGCGGGCCTTGGCGGCGTCGAGTTGCGCGCGGCTGATTTCGACGTTGCGCTGGGCCTGGACGAGTTTTTGCTGATCGGCGTTTAGCGCGCTGGCGGTAGCGTCGGCGTTGGCCTTCGCGGCGTCGTACTGCTGCTTGGAGATTTCGCCTTTTTCCATAAGCGGCAGATAGCGAGCCAGGTCGGCTTGCGCGAGTTGTGCGTTGGCGCGGCTCTTTTCGATATTGGCCTGGGCAAAGGCAAGATCCGCGGTTTGCGACTGTTCGTAGGTGGCTTGGGCACGCATCAGGTCGGCTTGCGCACCGGCGAGTTGCGCCTGGGCGCTGGAAGTGCCGCTGGCAGTGTCTTCGCTGGTGCGAGGAACATCCACACCTGCGGAGCGGGCTTCGCCTTCTGCGAGCGCGAGAGCTCCTTTGGCCTGGTCGAGCGCGGCCTGATAATCCGCGGGATCCAGTTGGACGAGAACCTGCCCGGCTTTCACCTGCTGGTTGTCGCGCACCTGAACTTTTCCAACACGACCGTAAATTTTCGCGGCGATGGGAGTGATGTGGCCGTCCACCTGGGCGTCATCGGTGCTTTCGCGGTTGTGGAAATAAAGGAACAAGCCGAGCGCGGCAGCCAGAAGAACGACACCGCCGACGATTAAACGCAGGCGGAGCTTTGAACTGACCAGGGAGGCGGGCCCGAGATCGAGCTTGTGGGTTTCTCCGGGAGTTACCCTTGCATTTACTGCATTCTCTAGTCCTACATCGATCTCAACGCTCATGGGTCCTCACTTCGCGTAAGTTTTTTCCATCTGGCCAACGGCGCGCGCGAAGTCGGCACGGGCCTGGTTGAAGCGGTAGAGCGCCGCGATCTGGTTATCGTTGGCGCGGGAAAGCGAATCCTGGGCGGAGATGACCTCAATGTTGTTGGCGACGCCGGCTTTGAAGCGGTCGCGGGCCTGGTCAACCTCTTCCTTGGCGAGTTGCACGCCGAGGTTGGCGACCTGCACTTCGCTGCGGGCGGATTGCAGATTCAACAGAGCGGTTTTCACGTCGAGAGCGATCTGATTGCGCAGATCGGCTTTCTGTTGATCGACTTTCTGCAGTTCCAGATCGGCTTTGACGATTTCCGCGCGGATTCGGCCGCCGGTGAAAAGCGGCATGTTGACGGAAGCCTGATATTGATACGTGGGAATGCCGGTGCTGGAGGAATTCCCGTAATACGCCCAGTTGCCGTCGAAACGCAAAGAAGGCAGCCGCTGGTACTGCGAGG
Organism: Candidatus Limnocylindrales bacterium; assembly: GCA_035577585.1. Taxonomy (GTDB): domain Bacteria; phylum Acidobacteriota; class Terriglobia; order Acidiferrales; family UBA7541; genus Acidiferrum. The sequence continues at coordinate 2,222 of DATLVJ010000503.1, read as the reverse complement.
CCTGCTTTTCGAGCTTGGCGGATTTTTGCTGGGCTTCTATGGCTTTCCATTCCTGGCGGGCGGAAAGGGCTTCATCGATGCTGGCTTCAACATCAGGCTGAGGCGTGTCGAAGAAGCTGAGCGAATCCGCGAGTTCGATTTTCTGGCGCGGATCGAGATTCAGAAGCTTGCTGAGGCCGAAGAGCGAAGCTTCGCGGTCGTTCTCCGCTTCAATCAGGCGCTGCTTTTCGTTTTGCAACTCGACGTTGGCGCGCAATGTGTCTATGCCGGTGCCCACGCCTTCCTTCTGGAGGTCGGCGGCCTGATCGTAAAGAGCCTGGGCAAGCTCAACTCGAGAGCGGGAGGCTTCGACGTTGGCGACTGCGCGCAAAGTGCCAATGTATTGCGAGACCACGAGGAGAATCACCTGCTCGCGCGTCGAGAGGCTGTCCGCCTTGCTGGCATTCACGTTGCTTTGCGCCGCCCGGAAACGCTTCCAGAGCGAGAAATCGAAAATATTGCTGCCAAACGTCGGCCCGGCGGAAAAAAGCTGGTAAGGACCGATGTGACCGGGAATGCCGGAGAATAGGGGAAGCCCACCGAACTGCGCTCGTACGTTCACGCGGTTCGCGGAATCCGCGACACTAAGGTCCGCTTGCGGTAGAAGTTCGGCGCGCGTGATGTTTTTGTCCTGAATACTTTCGGCGGCGTTGATCACCGCGATCTGCTGCGTAGGATTCTGCTTGATGGCCAACGCGACGGACTGCTCCAAGGTCAACTTAAGTGTGTCTGTCGGCGCGGCGGCCGGCAGTGTGGCATTTTTGGTTTGTGCTCCGGCGAATGTTGGAACAAGGAGCAGGCTGAAAAAGATGACATAGAAGATGAAAGGCGAACCCTTGGAAGGATCGTTGTCCTTGGGATCTTTGGTCCCACGGGCTTCCGACTTGCGGCCTGGTTTGATAATTTCCGTGACCACGGCCTGATTGAGGCAGCCTTCGGCGAGCAGCTCCGCTCCAAGGCGGTACATCTCTTTGAGCAAGACCTTGCCGGCATTGTCGATGAAACTAACGCCGCAGAGGTTGACGCAGAATTTTTGCCGCGGAGTGGCGGCAGAAAGTTCACGCCAGCATTGCTCGAGGGTAGCGACTCTGGGTCCGGAGAGGGAACCCTCGACGGTGAGAAAGAGCTTTCCTCGCCTGTTTTCGGTGGTGATTCTTAACATGTTGGATTGATCTCTGGGAGGGAGTGACTGCAAGGAGCATGCCATTCCAAGCTTCTTTCTACTGACATATAATCTATTTATTTTGTGTAAGTTGAATGGTAGTCAGGGGAATCGAACGCAGCCCCAAATGCCATTTTAATAGCATATGCCCATATATAGACTATTAGTATTAGACCATATATGGGCATATCATGACGGGTATTGTGGAAAGCGAGCCCCTACTGAAACCCTTTCCCCGGAGCGAAAGGGGGAACCTTCTAGGTTTTGCTAGTGGCGAACGGCGATTCCCTGCATTTCGAAATGGCCTCCGCGAAGGATGGAGCCTGCGCCGATGAACGCGCGAGCCGGAAAATCCTTGGTGAATTGGGTGCGGTACGCGGCGTTGAACTTGTCATAGAGTGAGAGATCGGTGCAGAAAACCTGAACGAAAACCAGGTCGTCCATGTTCATCCCGGCGGCGCTCAGCGTGGCTTTGTAGTTGTCGAAAAGATTCTTGAGTTCATCCTCGATTTTTTCGGGAGCTTTTCCTGTCTTGGGGTCGAGGCCGATACTACCGGCAAGGTACAAGGTGTCACCCGCAAGGATGGCGCTGCTGAAGGGAACCTGGGCCGGCTTGTCCGGCAAGTTGATGGTGCGGCGCTTGGATTGCGCTTCTCCTTGCGAGAAGGCGCCGCGAACGGTGAACACGGTGGAGAGACCGAGGGCAATGAATAGAATCCACACACGACGATTCATGGAAAGCTCCTGATCGAATAGATTTGCAACTGGCGGCGAGTGTAAATCGGGGACTGCTTGACGGCAAGGAAAAAGCGGCGGCGAAGGAATTCGGCGGAGGAGTTCGCTGACCTTTGATAGAATGCCCGCGGAACGGGAGACATTCATGAAAATTCGACTGACGTGCTGGATTGGGGTTGCAGCGATCTTGTTGGCGACCGGGATGGGTTCGCCGGCGCAAGACGACATTGATCAACGGATCGACAAAAATATCAACGACTGGGTGGGCACCTACAAGCACCTGCAC
>DATLVJ010000502.1:0-10549 GCA_035577585.1 Candidatus Limnocylindrales bacterium | reverse complement strand
GCTCTATTTTTGGGTTTTCCCGAACCTGATGGTGAATATTTATCCGGACAATATTTCGACAAATGTGATCGTACCGCTGGGGCACGATCGGACGCTGACCATTTTCGAGTGGTATGTCCACGACGCGCATTTGGAAACGGTGAGGGAGCGAACGAGAAAGGCCATCGGTTTCAGCGAGGCCGTCCAGCAGGAAGACATTCATATCTGCGAAGCGGTTCAGCGCGGGTTGCAGTCTTCCACCTATGACCGCGGCCGCTACTCGGTCAAGCGCGAAAACGGCGTCCATCACTTTCACATGCTGCTCAGCGAGTTCCTCCAATCCACGTAACGATTCCGGCGTCGCTCTGCGCTTCACTAGCAGGGGGTGGCGGAAAATATGCGGGTAAGCTATCCTGAATTGTAACGAAGTTGAAGCAACTTCCATTACGCAAAGCCCCCAGACACAGGATTAATGTGATGAGCGAGACGAAAATCACTACGCCCGCCGCCAAGTCGGCGCGCCCCACCTGGAAACCGGCCGGCCGCGTCCACGCCGGCGAACAGCCGTTTACTTATCCCTTGAAGAGGGAATTTGTTGAGCCGGATTGGCGCCGCCTGCCGGGATATAAAGATGTCACCAAGGAAGAGTGGGAAACCGCTCTCTGGCAGCGCCGGCACACGGTAAAGAACCTGAAGGAACTGAAAGACGCGTTTGGCGGCCTGATTCCGGATGCGCTGATGGCTTCCCTGGAGCGCGATGGCCAAGAGCGCGCCACGATGTCCATCCTGGTGCCCCCGCACATGCTGAACACCATGGATGACAAGGACCTCTGGAACGATCCGGTTCGGCGTTACATGCTGCCGGCGTTCGACGATCGTCATCCCGAATGGCCGAGCCATCCGAAGGCGAGCCGCGACTCGTTGCACGAATCGGATATGTGGGCGGTGGAAGGATTGACGCACCGGTACCCGACAAAGGTGCTGGCGGAAATGCTTTCCACGTGTCCGCAGTATTGCGGGCACTGCACGCGCATGGATTTGGTCGGCAACGACGTGCCGCAGGTGATCAAGCTGAAATTTCAGATTCCGCAGAAGGATCGCTACCAGCAGATGCTCGACTACCTGCGGGTTACTCCTTCCGTGCGCGACGTTGTGGTCAGCGGCGGCGACATTGCTAATGTGCCCATCGCCGGACTGGAAGATTTCGTTTCCAAGTTGATGGACATTCCGAACATCCGCGACATTCGCCTGGCGACCAAGGGCTTGATCGCGATTCCCCAGCATTTCCTGCAGCCGGAAGTGCAGGCCGGCCTGGAGCGGCTGGCGAAGAAAGCGCGGGAACGCGGCGTGGATATTGCGGTGCACACGCATGTGAACAACGCTCGCCAAGTGACGCCGCTGGTGCGGAAAGCGGTCGAGTCGCTGCTGGATATGGGCTACCGCGACGTTCGCAACCAGGGCGTGCTGCTGCGCGGGGTGAATACTTCGCCGAAAGAGCTGCTGGAGCTTTGTTTTGCGCTGCTCGATTTCGGCAAGATCATGCCCTATTACTTCTATCAGTGCGACATGATTCCCAACGCCGAGCATTGGCGCCTGGCGATTCATGAAGCGCAGCAACTCCAGCACGACATCATGGGCTACCTGCCGGGCTTCGCCACGCCGCGCATCGTTTGCGACGTGCCGTTTGTCGGCAAGCGCTGGGTGCACCAGATAAAGGAATACGACCGGCAGTTGGGCATTTCCTACTGGACAAAAAATTACCGCACCGGCATTGAAGCCGACGACCCGGAAGCGCTGAACCGCCGCTACGAATACTACGATCCCATCTACACGCTGCCGGAGACTGGGCAGAACTTCTGGCGCACCGGAAGCGCCCAGCAGACGCTGTCGAAGTAAGCATCGGTGGCCAGCGGCCAGTGGCCGGTGAAGAGTAAGAAGTGCCGGAACTGCGGCATGCGACTCGTGTTCCGTGAGCCGGAAATAGCCGGTGGGTGACCGGAAGTTGGTAGTCGGCAGGCGAAAAACCTCAAAATATAAGGGGAAAAATCAAAAATGTCGGCGCGCCGACATTTTCCACAGGGGGTATACCCCCTGTTTTTGCGTAAGTAGGGGAAACAATGAAGTTACGGGCGAAATGCGCGTATGCAGGGGAAACAAAAGACTTAGAAGGGAAGCAACTTGAGGCGTGCAAGCGCGGAGGGTACAAAGCGAAAACTCCCCGCGCGAACATAGGGAATTCTCTCAGAGTATACCCAGTGTATCAACAGTATTCTATAGTACTGGAACGATCTTGCGGCCAAAGGGTAACGGGCGGAGTTCAGGAGTTGGACCTTAGAAGTTGAGAGTTGAAAATCGATGGTTCGAAAAAAAACGTCCCGTTTGGTCCCGGGTCTCTCAATAGGGAGCAGGCCTCGGCGAAGAGGGGCCCACCCTTGCATAAATCAAACCCGCAAGGGTAGGCCACCCAAGAGTTTTTAGTCCGTTAAGGGTGGCCCACCCGCCTGCCTAGGTCATTCCAATCGAACAACTCGTACTGCCCCGTCGTGGCGGACCAGTGCAGCCCAGCGAAGAGTATCATCGAAGATTTCGACGTCTTCAGAACTTGGGTACCACAAATACTGAAAGTACTTCACTAGGTCAGTGAGCTTTATCTCATCCACGTGTTCGAACTGATTCCAATTTATGTAGACTTGTTGTCCTGCCTTAACTCCAGATTCCCTGAGCAAAGTATCTAAGTTAAAACCCGGATCTATAGCAGTAATTCCTGCCCGTTCGATGTGAAAAGAGTGATACAAAGTCTCCAGGAGCAGTACGGGTGCGACGTTGGTAGCCATCTCTAGCTTCTTTGCCAGTTTACGCTTAAGGTCGGCGCACTCTTCGGATGGCAGCGTGTGGACTACCGGAAACTCCGTATCAGGAAAATCGATTTTGAATCGCTCAATTTTGAAATCCTCGATCGTCATATGGGCCACTATTCTTCCTGTAGTTTTTTTTGGCGGCAACGGCACGTCGCGTCGTTTGTCGATTGGTGGTATAGGTACCGCACCACTTGTTCCGCCGGAATTGGCGGGTGGCGCGGGTTGAATGATTTGGAATTTGTTGACATGTGACCGGTGAGAGGATATCACTTCAACAATTTCCGTGAAAGTAGAGAGGCGGAGGGTGCCCCAGGTTCCGGTGTTTGGTACCTGGGTCTTGGGGTTGGTGTTTCCTTCCGCGGAGTTTCCGATGCCGGTGGGACTCAAACGCTACTATGGCAAGGGCAACCTGCACTTTATTACCTTCAGTTGTTACCGGCGGCTGCCTCTCCTAAAGACTGTGCGAGCGCGGGACATTTTCGTGAAAGAACTGGGGAAGATTCGCGATGAGATGGGATTTCGTCTGGTCGGGTATGTGGTTATGCCGGAGCATGTGCATCTGCTGATCAGTGAACCGAAGGAGGGAACGCCTTCGACGGTGCTGCAGAAATTGAAGTTGCGCGTGGCGAGGAGACTGCGAACGAGGAGACGATCCGGCAGCGCGGTTCAACTGGGCTTGCCGTTCGAGGAGACGAAAGAGCCTTTGCGAGCGTTCTGGCAGGCGCGGTTTTACGATTTCAATGTGTACACCACTGGGAAGAAGAAGGAAAAGCTGAATTACATGCATGCGAATCCGGTCGTGCGAGGATTGGTGGAACACCCAAAGGATTGGAGATGGAGTAGTTGGGGGTTCTATTGGGGAGTGGAAACGGGGATGGTGAGGATAGATTTGTGGGAGTGAGAAGAAAGAGTTGGTAGGAGACGAAGTTCCGGAGAAGAAAAATCAACCCCAAGACCCAGGTACCCAACAGCGGAACCTGGGGCACCCTTCGTGTTTTTTTTGAGCGATGGGTAGGGGCTGAGTTTACTCGTATGGATCGACGTGGAGGAGCGAGGAATAAAGTCAACCCCAGGACCCAGGTACCAAAAATCGGAACCTGGGGCACCCTTCGTGTTTCTTGAATCGCGATTCAGATGAAAGTGGACTCGTTCGATCGACAAGATATAGGGGAAAAATCAGTGCTGTTCGATGACGCGTTGTTTGATGGCGAAGCGGAGGAGTTCGGAATTGTTGGCGAGGCTGAAGTCTTGCATGATGCGGTATTTGTGAAAGGCGACGGTGCGGGTGGCGACGTTGAGGATGGCGGCGGCTTCTTTCATGGTGTGGCCTTCGGCGAGGAGTTGCAGGACTTCGCGCTGGCGCGGCGTTAGAACGCGTCCCGCTTCTGTGGACCGCGGTTCGCGCGCGGAGAGTTCTCCCAAAGCTTCCTGTAAAGCAGGTGTGATGTATTTTCCACCGTGCAGGACTTCCCGGACTGCTTTCACCAGTTCGGAGCCGGCGGACTTTTTCAGGAGGAAGCCTGAGGCCCAGGTCCGCAACGTTTCCGCGGCGATCTCCGCATCCTCATTCATGGTCAGGACGATGATTTTGATGTTCGGGTTGGCAGACTTCAACTGCTCGCTGGCGTCGAAGCCATTCAGCATGGGCATATTCAGGTCCACGAGGGCGACATCGGGCTTGAGGGCCAAGGCCTCACGCACGAGCGACCGCCCGTCTCCCACAACTGCGACCACGTCAAACTCAGGTTCCAAGAGCCGTTTGATTGCTTCGGCGACCAGGGTGTGATCGTCGGCCAGCAGGATTCGTGCTTTACCCACCAAAAAATTCCTCCGAGCTCCACTGCGCGGGCGGAGTTGGACCGAGATCATGCCAAAAGGATACAGCAAATGAAGGGAGTTAAAAAGTAGGGTTCGAGAGTCGGAGAAACTGCCGGTAGGTGGCGATGTGCTTAGTTTCGAGCAACCCAGCGCAGCTCAGAAATTCTCCGCCCAAGAATTTCTGAAAGCAAACTGTTCCGTAAACTTAACAACGAAACAGAATTGCCGACCACGCGGGCTGCTCGAAACTAAGCACATCGAGAGGCGAGAGAAGTGAGCACTTGGATGCAGCGCGGGAGCGTGAGAAGTTCGCCTCAAGAACGCAGCCATAATGAGGGACTTCTCAACCTATGGGAACTGTCATTAGTTACAGTTTTGGCAAGAATATTGAGAATTTAACAAAGGTAAGCTACCTGGGCGTGCACGGTGAATAGGTTGCTAAATCGTGTTATTTCAATGATATGGCATGGATATGGTATCAAAAACGATACCCAAGAGGTGTTTAACGGGGCCCTGAGATTCGGGCTCGAACCAGAAGCACTTATGTACTAACGGTGGAGGCAGCCGGAGTAGCGATTCAGTCCGAAGCCGTGGCGGTCGCTGTCTCTTCGATTTGCAGCCTGGGGCGTTTGATGTCCCAAGCGAGGCCCAGCGTCTTGAGGGCGTAAATGCCGTACCAGTTCACATCTACTTCATACCAGGCGTGGCCGTGGCGAGCAGCCTGTGGCTCGGCATGGTGATTATTGTGCCAGCCTTCGCCGAAGGTAAGAACAGCCACCCAGAAGCTGTTTGTGGAGGTGTCACCCGTTTCATAGCGCTGCGAACCCCACATGTGCGTGGCGGAATTCACCAGCCAGGTGGCGTGCAGGCTGACGACCGTCCGCATAAAGACTCCCCAGAAAAGCCAAGGCAAGCCGCCGATGGCATAGAAAACCACCGCGATTACGACGGAGGGAATGACGTGCCACTTGCTGATCCAGAGGTGAAACTTGTCTTTGCGAAGGTCAGGGACATAAGGCAGGAACTCGACGCGGTCCTGATGCATGGCACGGCCGGTGAGAATCCAGCCCATGTGCGACCAGATTCCGCCGTCGCGCGGGGAATGGGGATCGCCATCTTTGTCCGTGTTCTGATGGTGCATCCGGTGCGTGGCAACCCAGGAAATCGGGCCGCCTTCAATGGCCAGGGTGCCGCAGGTGGTGAGAAAGTATTCGACAATTTTCGGAGTTTTGTAGCCGCGATGGGTAAGCAGGCGGTGATAACCCATGCCGATGCCCAGGCTGCCGGCCACCCACCACATGGCAACGCCGAGAACCAGGGCCTGCCAGGTGAAGAAGAAGAGGGCGGCGAGGGCGCCGAGATGAAGGCCGATCATAACGGAGGTCACGCCCCAGTTCACAGGCTGATGGAAGGTGCGGTCGTTTGCGAGCAGGGTGCGGAGGCTCATAGGCAACCCCAACTCTACCACTAAGGGATTGGGAATCGCAGTCCAATGAGGGACAGGTTGCAGATCTGCACACTTGGGCCAGGGTGGGGCAAAAAAAGTGCTGGTCAAAAGGGCGGTATGTGGTACTATGTAGATGCGTTTGTTGCTCTTGTAACACCTTTAGATTCGATATTTAGAGGGGCTGCGAGTTCAAACTCGCGGCCTTTTTTGCTTTACGGCTGGAGGCAGTCGAGCAGCAGCAAATAATTTAAACAAAGAATAGGAAACACAGTGAAAGAACAAGGAACAGTGAAGTGGTTCAATGCCAGCAAGGGATATGGCTTCATTCAGCGCCAGTCCGGGGAAGATGTATTCGTGCACTTCTCCGCGATCCAGGGAGACGGCTACAAGTCGTTGAACGAGGGTCAGGCCGTTGAGTTCGAGGTCACCAAGGGCCCCAAGGGTCTGCAGGCTGCGAACGTAACTAGCCTCTAGTCTGATAGGGCGAGCCGCGCGTCAAGCCGGTTCGCCCTTATTTTTTTGTCTGGACGGTTTCCTTGAGCGCCCCCTTCTATTAGGCTCCTGCCGCCTAGCGTAGCGTCCGCCTTTAGGTGGACAAGAACACCCTTTGTCGCCCAACTCTTGGCCACCTGAAGGCGGCCGCTACATCTGCCGGCGGAGTGGAATTTTCCGCCCGCTTCCGATACGCTTGCGCCTCATCCGGAGCCTCCGGACGGGGTGGAAATGCAGCTGACAAACGTCGATCCCTCTCTCTACAACCACGATCTGGCGCCAATTCCGCAGGAGAAACGCTCCTGGGGCACGTATAACTACGCCTCGCTTTGGGTAGCGATGAGCGTCTGCATCCCCACCTATATGCTTGCGTCTGGACTGATCGCCGGCGGAATGAATTGGTATCAAGCGGTTGGAACGATTTTGTTGGGGAACCTGATTGTGCTGATCCCGATGCTGCTGAATGCCCACGCAGGGACTCGCTACGGAATTCCGTTCCCGGTGTTTGTGCGCGCTTCCTTCGGAGTTCGCGGAGCCAATGTGCCCGCGGTGCTTCGAGCGCTGGTGGCATGCGGCTGGTTTGGTATTCAGTCGTGGATCGGCGGGCAAGCGATTTATTCGATGCTTCGGATTGTGTGGCCGGAGGCTGGAAATTTTCCGGGCGCGCATTGGGTCTGTTTTTTCTTTTTCTGGGCCATCAACATGTTTGTGGTCTGGAAGGGCATTGAGACGATCAAGATTCTCGAGGGGATTGGCGCGCCGTTCATGCTGATCGTCGGACTCCTGCTGCTTGGATGGATTACGCGAAAAGCCGGCGGCTTTGGCCCGGTGCTGCACACCGAAAGCAAGTTTCACTCGACGGGCGAGTTCATCCGGTTTTTCATTCCGGCATTGACGGGCATGGTCGGTTTCTGGTCCACGGTGGCGCTGAACATCCCGGATTTCACGCGCTACGCAAAATCGCAAAAGGCGCAAATGGTGGGGCAAGCACTGGGATTGCCGACGGCGATGACTCTGTACGCGTTTATCGGCGTGGCGGTAACTTCGGCATCGGCTGTTCTTTTTGGCGCGCCGATCTGGGATCCCGTTGTTCTGCTGGGAAAATTTAACCAGCCGCTGGTCGCGTTTGTGGCCTTGATTGCGCTGATGATCGCCACGCTGAATACGAATGTGGCGGCCAACGTGGTTTCGCCGTCGAATGATTTTTCCAACCTGCGGCCCAGCCTGATTTCGTTTCGAACCGGAGGATTGATCACCGGCGTTGTCGGCATCCTGATGATGCCCTGGAAGCTGATGACCGACTTCAGTTCGTACATTTTTGGCTGGCTGGTGGGATGTTCGGCACTGCTGGGACCGATTGCTGGAATTATGATCTTCGACTATTACCTGGTCCGGCGGCGGCAGCTGGTCCTCGAAGACCTTTACAGGCGGGGCGGCGCGTACGAATACACTAGCGGTTTTAACGGGAAGGCGTTGCTGGGGCTGGCGGTCGGCGTAGCCGTGGCCCTGGCGGGATTGCTGATTCCCGCGGTGCGCTGGTTGTATGATTATGCCTGGTTCGTGGGCTTTGTGGTTTCGGGGGGAATTTATTATCTCCTGATGCAACCATCGCGACAGCCCGCAGGCAGATAACACGGCGGAAAAAGAAGATTGAAACAATGCAGGCGCGGTTTTAACCTTCCTTCATCCCGTTTCACCTGAGCGAAGTGCCTATTATCCGAATCGTCGGGAGGGTGTCTTGAACGAAAAGGCAAAAGTGGCGGCAGGGCAGGAGGCGTTGGCGGAAGCTTTGCCGGCGCTGTCGCGCCACGAAGCCCTGGTGGAATCCACGCGCTGCCTGATGTGTTACGACGCGCCCTGCACCCATGCCTGCCCCACGCATATCGACATACCGAAATTCATCAAGAAAATTAATACGGGGAATTTGAGGGGATCGGCGCGGACGATCCTGGAGTCGAACCTGCTTGGCGCCACGTGCGCACGGGTGTGCCCGGTGCAGGAATTATGCGAAGGCGCGTGCGTCCTGGGCGCGGAGCACAAACCGATTGCCATCGGGCGGCTACAGCGCTACTCGATGGACTATGTCTACGGCAATCGCGTGGACATTTTCTTGACCGCGAAGACCAGCGGCAAAAAAATTGCAGTCGTCGGCGCCGGCCCCGCGGGGCTCTCCTGCGCGGGAGAACTTGCGAAAAAGGGGCACGACGTGACGCTGTTCGAGAAGCGCGACCTTGCCGGCGGCCTTTCCACGTTTGGGATTATTGGCTTGCGCGAGCCAGTAGGGATTTCGCTGGCCGAAGTGGAAATGATTCAGCGCTTAGGCGTGCGGATTGAAACACAGCGTGAGATTGGCAAGGATTTGGCTCTGGCGGAACTGCAGGCGAAATTTGAAGCAATATTTCTGAGCCTCGGTCTGGGTGCGACGCCCAATCTGGGAATTCCCGGGGAAGATCAGGTGATAGACGGACTCGAATATATCGAACACAGCAAGTTGAATGGCCACAATCTGAAAGTTGGAAAAAACGTAGTGGTGATCGGGGCGGGGAACACGGCCATTGATTGCGCCACGATCGCCAAACGATGCGGCGGGGAGCACGTCACGATGCTCTATCGCCGTACTTCCAGCGAAATGACGGCCTATCCCCACGAATATGATTTCATCAAGAAAGAAGGGGTGCGGTTCGAATTTCTGGCTCAACCGGTGCGGATCATCGTGGAGAAGGGAATCGTGAGTGGCGTTGAGTGTGTGCGCATGAGTCTGGGGCAGAAAGACGCGTCGGGGCGTCCCGCGCCGCGGCCGGTGGAAGGCTCGCATTTTGTTATTCCCGCTGACCAGATTGTGAAAGCGATTGGGCAGGAAAAAGCGTCTTTGGCCGCGCGCCTGAATTTGAAAACCTTGAAGGGTTTTATAGACGTGGATGAGCATTTTCAGACGAGTCTGCCGGGGGTTTACGCGGGTGGCGATTGCATCCGCGCTCGTGGAGCGGCGTCCACGGTGATGGCGGTTCAGGATGGAAAACTGGCGGCGCGGGCGATCCACGAAAGGCTGGTGGGAAATGGCTGATTTACGGATAAATTTTGCGGGGATTCGTTCGCCGAACCCGTTCTGGCTGGCGTCGGCGCCGCCGGCGAACTCCGGCATGCAGGTCCATCGCGCTTTTGAAGCGGGCTGGGGCGGAGCGGTCTGGAAGACGATTGGCGCGCCCGTGTTGAATGTTTCGAACCGCTATGGGGCGTGGCACTTTGGCGGACAGAAGATGCTGGCGATCAATAACGTGGAGCTGATTTCCGATCGCCCGTTGGAAGTGAACCTGCGCGAAATCGCGGACGTGAAGCGGGCGTGGCCGGATCGCGCGGTGATCGTGTCGGCGATGGTGGAGTCGAAGCCGGAAGTCTGGCACGACATCATCAAGAAAATCCAGGATACGGGCGCCGACGGGATCGAGCTGAATTACGGCTGCCCGCACGGAATGAGCGAGCGCGGGATGGGCAGCGCGGTCGGCCAGGTTCCGGAATACTGCGAGGAAATCACCGGCTGGGTGATGCAAGTGGCGAAAATTCCTGTGATCGTGAAACTGACTCCGAACATTTCGAATATCGTGATGCCCGCGCGCGCGGCGGTGGCTGCCGGAGCGGATGCGTTGTCGCTGATCAATACGATTAACTCCATCATCGGGGTGGACCTGGATACGTTTCAAATCGTTCCCAACATCGGAGGCAAAGGCGGACACGGAGGCTACGCAGGGCCCGCGGTGAAACCGGTTGCGCTGAACATGCTCTCGGCGCTGGGCACGGACGAGGTGGTGTCGGAATCGAAACTGCCGATTTCCGGGATGGGCGGAATCTCGACCTGGTCCGATGCGGCGGAATTTCTGCTGCTTGGCGCCAGCAGCTTGCAGGTTTGCACAGCGGTGATGCACTACGGTTTTCGCATCATCGAGGATTTGTGCGACGG
>DATLVJ010000501.1:0-6170 GCA_035577585.1 Candidatus Limnocylindrales bacterium | reverse complement strand
GGCTCCGGATTCTCTCGCATCACCAAAGAAGCCGGAACCCACGGCATTCGCTTCTCGCCCAGCGCCGCGTCTTATGTGGATACCTACTCGAACGCGATGACCCCGCCACGCCGCGACTCCTACGCCGCCGACGGTTCGAAGTTGGCAGCTCTCGAAGAAGACAGAGTGCCTGAGCTAGCCGGGTACCATCTTTCACCCGTCGAATTCTTCACCATCAAATCGCATGATGGCGTGACCCTGAACTGCTCCGTGATCAAGCCGCCCAATTTCGATCCCGCAAAAAAATATCCTGTGCTTACGTTCACCTACGGCGGCCCGCACGCCCAAGTGGTCCTGAACGCCTGGTCGCGCTCCGCCATTTTCCTGTGGCACCAGATGATGGCGCAAAAGGGCTACATAATCTTCTCGCTCGATAATCGCGGTTCTGCCGGGCGCGGCCACGTCTTCGAGGCGCCAGTGCACTTGCATCTCGGCGCGCAGGAGCTTGCCGATCAGCGCGAAGGAGCGGCCTGGCTGCGCGTGCAAACCTACGTGGACCCGAACCGCCTTGGCATTTGGGGCTGGAGCTACGGCGGGCACATGACGCTGCACGCGATGTTCGAAGCGGGCGATATTTACAAGGTGGGCTTTGCCGGCGGACCGGTCACCGACTGGCACTTCTACGACACGATTTACACGGAACGTTACATGGGCCTGCTGCCAAAGAACGAACAAGGCTACAAGGATTCATCGCCGATAAAGAACGCCGGCAATCTCAAAGGGAAATTGCTGATCGCCCACGGCACGGGCGACGACAATGTCCACTATTCGAACACCCTCTCCCTGATTAATGATCTGATCAGCGAGGGCAAGTATGTTGAGGTCATGCCCTTTCCTGGCCGCGGCCACGGCGTCGGAGACGCACCGGCCCAGCGCATCCTCTGGGAGCGCGTCACCAAATTCTTCACAGACAATCTCTGATTCTCGATTCGTACTCTTGTAGGGACCGCCTTCTGCTCGCCCTGACGTAGGAAGGAAGGCGGGCCGCTCTCATTTCGCGTCCAGATCCACATCCTTTACAGGCAGGTCCCAATGGGCGTCCAGAATCTCGAACCGCCGTTGCTCTTCTTTCTTGTACGTTTCCTGGTCAGGGTAGAGCTGCTTGAGCAGCGCCGTGGAATCGAAATTGTCGTGCGCCACCGCGGCGTTCCTGTACACAATCGTCACCCGATAATCCCAGCGCCCATCTTCCGTGGTGTGATAGAAGGGCATCACCGCGGACACCCGCAGCATCCGCCCAAGCTCTATATTTTTCTTCAACACCGGATAATGATTCTTGCGAAAAAGCGTGATGAACTCGTCCGCGTGTCCCCATTTCGCTTTGTAGTAGTACTCCACGACGAACGGCTTTTCCGTGGCCGTGAGGCCCTGTGCCTGAACAACTCGGACCCGCAATCCAATCGCAGCAACGCAGCCGGCCGCAATCAACCCAGATAGTAAAACTGTGCGAAAGCGAAATCGTCCACTCATGATTCCTCCAGTCTTATCCCGCGGATTGTAGCGTGTTTCGATGAAAAAGAAACGCTGGGCGGCGGGCGGAACGCCTTCAGTAAGCGGCGCGCACCAGGCGGTCTCGAATTGCCGCCCACTCTGGCGCGTCAGGTGGAAGTTCCACGGCAATCCAGTCGAAACCCTGCCGGTCCAATTCGTGCAGCGCCCTGTAAAGCTCGGCCGCATACTCTTCCGGTTTTTCCGGCATGCGCCTTTTGCTGGAGGCCACGGCGTTGTACTCCAGCCAAACGTACGCACCTTTGCCTTCCCGTGGCAGATGACCGCGATGAACCAGCACGATCCGTGTCTTCGGGCTGTAGTGCTTGCGATGTTGCCCGGGAGAGCGATGCGCCTCGCCCTCGATTCCCGCCGACGCAGCCGCGTTGCTTACATGGGCCATCCCCGGCCGCAGGACCTCCAGGCCCTCGCGGGTAACTGCAATCACCGTGGATTCGAGGCCCACTTCACATGGGCCACCATCCAGCAGAAATGGTGTCTCCGCTCCAAACGCATCGCGCACATGTTCAGCTGTCGTCGGGGAAAGTTGCGTGAAGCGGTTTGCGCTCGGCGCCGCAATCGGCAGGCCTGCTGCGCGAAGAAGCTCCAACGCTACTGGATGCCGCGGCATGCGCAACCCCACCGTCGGCAGCCCAGCGGTCACCTCGTCTGGAATCACGTCTTTCTTGGGAACAACGATCGTCAATGGGCCGGGCCAGTATTGCTGTGCCAGGCGCTCCGCTTCCGGCAACCACTCCGCCGCCAACTCTTTGGCCTGCTCGACACTGGCTACATGCACAATTAGCGGACTCGTCGCCGGGCGGCCCTTCAGTGCGTAAATTTTGCGAACAGCACTCACATCCAGCGCGTTGGCCCCGAGCCCGTAGACCGTCTCGGTCGGGAAAACCACCAGCCCGCCCTCGCGAATGATGCGCGCCGCCTGTTCAATTTCGTTTTTGCTCGCCATAAGCTTCCCTAAATTGTCGCAGATTCCGCTCCAAAGGGCGGGCGGTGCCGCGGTTTCTTCCTCCGCCACCGCCTTAACCGAGTGGACAAACTGCCGCCTCCCGCATTCGTGATTCTTCCCGGGAAGGCGCAAGCTAGGAAGTGGGACCGCAGGGGTAATCGGCGCCGAGTACGCCAGATTTGCCTGTCGCGGCAGGGGGATGCCATGTTGAATCGACGCGCTGGTTGTCTGCTTGCGGTGTTGCTGATTTTTCCCGCATTGCTCTCCGCGCAGCTCAGCATTAAACAAAAAAAAGAGCGAGCTATCGCTGCGGAGCTTGAGACAGGAGCGCAGGAAGTTGTCGTTCTCGAGAAGGAAACCGCTCACGCGATGGCCTTGAACAATTCCAGCTTTTTCCAACGCGTCTATAGCGATGATTATGTCGGCACGGCTCCGACCGGGGAATCTCTGGACCGCAACGCCTTGGTCGCCTCGGTTCAAACCTCCACGGCGAAATACGCCAGTTTTATCGCAACCGATATTCATGTCCGGATTTTCGGCCCCACCGCCGTCGTCACCTGCACCTGGAGCACGCGCGGCGAGCAAAACGGCCGCAGTTTCTCGCGCCAGTATCGCGTCTTGCATGTCTATTTGAGCAATGACGCCGGTGGTTGGAAAGTTGTCGCAGGGCAAGAAACTTTACTACCGAGCTAGCGCAGGCGCGGCTGGAGCCGGCACGTTTCCGCCCAATGGTTTTAAAAAGCGGAAGATCGTGGCGTTGGCCAGAATCGTTATCAGCGAAGCCGCCAGGGTCGCGTGATACAGGTTTGGTGAGATTATGCCAGCCTTCAGCGAAACCTGCGCGAGGATGAACGAGAATTCCCCAATTTGCGTCAGTCCGAGACCCACGCGGAACGCCGTGCGGAAAGAATAGCGAAAGATCCAGACCACGCCCGTCCACACCACGAATTTTCCCAGCAGCACAAGCCCCACCAGCAGCAAGATTAGCGGCCAGCTCACTTTCCAGGTGCTCGGGTCCATCAGCATTCCCACGGACACGAAGAAAAAGGCCACGAACACGTCGCGCAGCGATTGCGTCTGGTGCGCCAACTTATGCGTGAACGGCGAATTTCCCAGGAAGAGTCCGGCAAGAAATGCCCCCAGCGCCAGCGAAAGTCCCACCGCCTCCGTCAGCGCGGCAATCCCCAGGCAGATAGTCAGCGCCAGCACCAGCGAGATTTCGTCGTTGCACGTTTTTTCCACCCGCGCCAGCAGCGGAGGGAACAGCTTCCACGCCGCCACCGCGATTGGCACCAACAGCAGAATCGCCTTGCCCACCTTCCACGTGGCATCTCCCAAACTTGCTCCCCCGTTGGGGGAAAAGCTGGGCAGCACCACGGTCAGGATCACCACAGCGAGATCTTCCACCAGAGATAGCGTCACCATCAGCCGCCCGTGCTCCGCCGCCATTTCCCCACGGTCCATCAACAGACGCAGCAGAACCATCGTGCTGGCCACCGAGATGATGCAACCGACCGCAACCCCCTGGATCACCGGCCAGCGGAGCAACGCCCCGACCGCCACGCCGATCCCGACGCACAGCAAAATCCCCAGCGGCGCCCCGGCCAGCGCCACCCACTTCACCTTCAGAAGCTCTGGCACCGAAAATTCGATGCCCACGGAAAACATCAGCAGGATCACGCCGATTTCCGCCATCACCTCGAAATTACTCACATCCTGCACGCGCAACCCGGGCGTAAATGGGCTCAGCAGCAATCCGGCCAACACATAGCCAAGCAGAATCGGCTGCCGCAGCCACCACGCCAGAAGTCCACAAACCAGCGCGGCCGAGAAAACCATCGCGATATCTCTAAAGACGTAGGAGTGTCCGACCACGTAGAATTCTCCTAGCTTACCCCGTATGGAAGGGAAGTGTACCACCGGCGGGTGTCAGCGAAAGAAGAAGCTCAGAACCTAATTTTGCGAAGTGCGAATCAGGAGTTGAGTCGAAATGACTCCTCGATGTTTCCGCACTTGTGTTGCACGCCGAATCAACCCGCACCGACTGCTTTTCATTTGGTCAGGGTGCGACGATGTCCTTCAGGCGGGGCTTTTCCTGGACAGCGGCGAGGCTGGCGGCGTCCCAGCCACCCCCTAGCGCTTTGACCAGCAGCACAGCCGTAACCAGCCGCTGGCCGTTGATGATGGCGGCTTCCTGTTCGTTGCTCAGCAAGTTTTGCTGCGCGCTTACCACATCCAGGTAACTCACCAGCCCGCCCACGTAACGCGACGTAGCGATATCCAGTTGCCGCCGCGAGGCGTCCACCGCTTGCGCCTGTGATTCTTGTGCGGTGTGCAGCACTTCAAGGCCGGTAATGTTGTCCTGAACTTCTTGGAACGCGCCCAGCACCGTCCCGCGATAACTCGCCACCGTGGCGTCATATCCCGCCTGCGAAAATTGCACCTGCGCCCGCCGCGCCCCGCCGGTGAAAATACTCTCCGCCAGGTTCGCTCCAATAGCCCACACGCCGCTCTCCGCGTTCAGGAGTTGCGAAATTTTGGCCGAGTTCCATCCCCCCTGCCCGTAAAGCTGCAACGAAGGATAGTAAGCCGCCTTGGCGATTCCGATCTGCGCGTTGGCCACCGCCATCGCCCGCTCAGCCTCCGCGATATCCGGCCGGCGCTCCAGCAGGTCCGAAGGAAGAGAAGCATCCAGATTCGGCGGCTCCGCGAAAAGTTCGCGCGCCACCAGGTGGAAATCGGGCGCGGGTCGCCCGGTAAGAACGGCAATCGCGTCTTCAAACTGCTTGCGTTGCTGTTTCAGCAATGTGGCTTGCGTGCGCGTGGCATTCAGCAGCGTTTCTTCCTGGGCCACATCCAACCCAGAAGCCACTCCGCCCTGGTGCCGCGAGTTGACCAGGTCCAGCCCCTTCTGCAGTGTGTCCACCGTGCGCAGCAGCAGGGCGATTTCCGTGTCCAGTTGGCGCAGGCTGAAATAATCCGCCGCAAGCTCCGCGGTCAGAATCAGGCGCACATTTTCGAGATCCGCCGCATTGGCCTGAAGCGAAGCCTGCGCAGCCTCAATCGTCCGCCTCCGCTTCCCCACCAAATCCACTTCGTAACTGACGGTAAAAGGAATCGTCCAACTGCTCTGCGTAATTGGGCCGGAAACTGGAAATCCAGAGCCCGTCGCGCGATCACCCGAATAGCGCTGGCGGCTGGCAGTCGGAGCGACGCCAAGCGTCGGGAAGAGCGTGGCATTCTGCACCGCGGCCGAAGCACGCGCCTGCTGGTAATGCGCTATCGAAACTTTCAGCGTCTGATTTGCGGCAAGAAGATCGGTTTCGAGGTTATTCAGTTCATCGTCGTGGAATACCGTCCACCAGGTCGTCTTGGGCACCGCATCTTTCGGCGCGGCTTCCCGGAACGGTTCTTGCACATCCCATTTTGCTGGAACCGGCGCGGCAGGCTTCTGGTAATTTGGCCCCACTGTGCAGCCCGCAATCCAGCCAACCACGGCCAGCGCTCCCAGTTTGCACAGCTTTTTTCCCACGGTTTTTCTGTCCAACCGCATCAGGGTTTTTTCCCGGCGGGCGCCGCGGCAGGGCTTAGCGGCTTTGGCGCTTCCTTTGTCGCGGGAGTGGGAACCGGCGCCGCAACCTTAGCAGGAACTATCGGGTTCGCCACTTCCTTTGTG
>DATLVJ010000500.1:0-5601 GCA_035577585.1 Candidatus Limnocylindrales bacterium | reverse complement strand
AGCGATGGTCGCCAGGGCCAGGATGAGTGGCAGCCACGTTGGTCCATCGGAAGCCAAATCTTTCCGCAGAAGGGGGAGCAACGGAGCTCTTTCACGAAATTCGTCCAGCTCTGAAGGCCGCGATTCTGGGATGACGGGATGTAGGAGGTCATTCATGCAAAGTTGAGTTCAGTGAAATATTCATAGTCCCTGTGCAACGCGCAGGCCGGCTCATTGCCCGCGCAGTGTGCCCGGCTCGATTTCATTCCTGCGGGCCAGATCTTCCAGGTCGTCTACCCTCGCCCGCTCTTGCATTACCCGCTGCTCCAGGATTTCGATGCCGGCTTCCGGAGTGATGCCCACATCGCCGCCATCGAGGTTTGTGCCGCCAGTCATTGTCTTCAGTCTCCGAGCATCTTCGATAGTTTGAAGGTATCCGTTGAGCTGAGCCCTTCTGCGTTCCAGTTCATCTCGTAGTCGCGCCGCCTGCTCGGCATACCATTCTGGGTCCCGCGTTTTTACGTACGGTTGAGGGAGAGATGCCGGCTCTGGCCTTTCTTCGTTTACTCGGCCCACGATGCAAATGGGGCTGAGATGCTGCAACCTTTCAAGATCGTCGTTAGTCCAAACCTTTATCGTCTGGCCGCCAGTTCCCGCCCGCGGGCTATTAGCCGCACGCAAGGGAATGGCAGCCAAGACGAGTGCCAGGCAAAAGCATACGTAGAAGTGACGAATCAAGGTCGCGGCCGCTACTTTTTCAAAGAGCCTGGGGGAAAGTGCTGGAACATTTTCTCCACGCCTTTATCCAGATTCTTGATGTTCTTGTCGGAGTTGTTGGAGAGTGTGTCGCTCGAACTTCCTCTCCAGATCAGTTGCTTGCTCTTGGTATCGAAGAGATCGACGACTACCGTGCCCACCTTGTACGTATCAGTGGTGGTTGTTGCCTCACCAAAGCCGCCACCACCAAACCGTCGCCAGCCCCAACCTCCTCCAAAGCCGTTGTAGAAGGTATTCAAGGTTTGCTGACTTCGCGTGATCTCCATAGCCACAATGGATACATCGCCACCGGAATCCATTTGGGTCCAGCCCTTGGCTGAAAGGGCGGAATTAACTGCACTCTTGATTCGGTCGACATCCAGTGGGTCTTTCGTCTTAACCTGCTCCCACGAATAGGTCTTGTACTGCGTGAAGTTCGCGCCGCGGTCGTAATCGGTTTTTACCTGCTGTGCCGACGACTTAATTGCGAACAACACCATCATTCCCATCAAAACGACCACTGCTCTCTTATGTTTCACAATGCCTCCTTTTCGACTCGCCACAAACTGGTTCGGCGTATCGCGTGACACAACTGAAAAGGCAAGATGGTTGCCAATCATCGAGATTGCGTAAGAGACTGAAAATAGAGGCTCACCCAGGCAATGGTGCGACATGCGATGCCAGCCCGCTAAACACGACGTCCGTCATGCCGACAGCCACGGAGGTCAATCATTTGCTGAATTTCCAAACAACTTCAGATTGAGGTGACCGTGGGGGTATGTGCCAGAGGGTTGCAGCTGCTGTATGGACAGGCTCGACCGATTGGAGGACCGATTTCCGGATGATAGCGACGCTGTTACGAAGGAAGCGGACCCTTGTTGCTACGTGATATGCCAAGCTTTTGCATCCGGAAGTAAAGGGTAGACCTCTTAATTCCCAAACGAGCTGCCGCCCCGTTGGGACCTGAGACCACCCACCGAGTGTGCTCGAGAGTCTTGAGAATGTGGTCGCGCTCCGCGTCCACCATGGTTATGGCCCCGATCGATTCCACCGCGGCGGCGCTGCTCAGACTCGTCAGAGGGGGGTGCAGGACATTGCCTGAAGTAACGATAACGCTCCGCTCCATAAAATTCTGAAGTTCCCGAATGTTTCCCGGCCACTGATACGAGCTGAGCGCGGACATCGTGTCAGGAGGAATATGTTCGATCTGCTTAGCCATCCGGCGGGCATAAAGCTCCACAAAATGCGTGACCAGTGCCGGAATGTCTTCACGGCGCTCCCGCAGGGGCGGCAGCGAGATCGGAAACACATTCAACCGGTAGTAAAGGTCGCTACGAAATTCGTTGCGTTTCACCATGTCCACCAAATTCCGGTTTGTCGCAGCTACGAGGCGAACGTCTACTCGATGGGTGCGAGTGCTCCCCAAGCGCTCAAACTCCTGTTCCTGCAGAACACGCAGCAGCTTGGGTTGCAGGCCCGGCGGGATATCTCCTACTTCATCCAGGAAGAGCGTCCCCTTGTCGGCCAACTCGAAGCGGCCAATCTTTTGCGCTATGGCTCCTGTGAATGCGCCACGCTCGTGACCAAAGAGCTCACTTTCCAGTAAATCGAACGGAATGGCAGCGCAGTTCAGCTTGATGAAAGGTCGTGCGAACCGTGAACTGGAGTCGTGAACAGCCCGCGCGATCAACTCCTTGCCGGTGCCAGTTTCTCCCTGGATGAGAACGGTGGAATCCGTGCGGGCGACCTGTTCGACTTGATCGAGCACGCATTCCAGAGCAGGACTCTTGCCGATGATCTGCTCGAATCTGCGCGGATTGCCGTCCTGTTCGGCGGATCCGAATCTTACAACAGCGGCCACGTAATACCTCCTAGCGCACTTTCACAAACTGCCATCCTCGCGGGCTTAACTTTCCAGAGCGGCCCGAACACCATCGAGCAAGACTTCGTTGTCGAACGGTTTTGACAGAAACTCTACGGCGCCTTCTCTCCGCGCCTGCAACCGCATTTTCTCGTCGCCATGCGCCGTAATGAAGATGATCGGAATCCTGCAGCGTTCGGCATTCAATTTCGCCTGCAGATCGAGACCGGACATTCCCGGCATGCGGATATCCGTGATCAGGCATGCAGTCTCGTGCTGTTTCCCCGACTTGAGGAATTCCTCGGCGGACGCAAAGCCCCTTGCCGGCAACCCAACTGCCTCCAGCAAGTCCTGCACTGCGCTGCGCATCGAATCATCGTCATCGACAACGACGACCAACTTAGGTTTGTTTTGATTGACCATGACAGAAACCTACCAGCTTCGCCGGAAGCGGCGCAATCACACGTTGGTATTATGCTGTTTCTCGCCGGGCGGAACCCCCAATAGCCCCGCCAACTTCACCAGTTCCGCCAGAGATCCGGCCTTCATTTTCTTCATGACGCGCCCGCGTTGGATCTTCACCGTAACTTCGCTGTTCCCCAGCTCAGCAGCTATTTGCTTATTGAGCAGGCCCGATACCACCAGGCCCATGACCTCGCGCTCGCGCGCAGTCAGCGTCTCGTAGCGTTTTCGCAATTCAGCAAGCTCAATCCGTTCTTGTCGAGTCGCCAGGTCACGATCTAAAGCCTGGCGGATCGCACCAAGTAAGTCGCGGTCTCGGAAGGGCTTGGTGAGGAACTCCACCGCGCCGGATTTCATGGCTTTCACGGTCATCGGGATGTCTCCGTGACCGGTGACGAAGATGATGGGAATTTGAAAGCCCGCCTCAATCAACCTGTGCTGAAAATCGAGACCGTTTACGCCGGGAAGTTTTACGTCCAGGACCAGGCACCGAGGACCGTCCGGCAACTCGCTTCGCAGGAACTCTTCCGCCGTCGCGAAGGACTCGGAATGTAATCCCGACGACTCCAGCAAGTCTTGAATGGACTCCCGCACTGAAACATCGTCATCAATTACAAATACAGTGGGAGCGCTTGCGGGCGTCATGTGTGTACGGCGACTTTGGTGGGCAGGGTGAACTGAAAAGTCGTCCCGCGCGGAGAGTTGTTGGCTGCCCACAGGCGCCCACCATGCGATTCAACGATAGAGCGGCAGATCCGCAGTCCCATCCCGGTGCCGTGAGGCTTGGTTGTAAAAAACGGATTGAATATCTGCTCCGCCTGCCCTGGTGGCAGCCCGACGCCAGTATCGCTGACGGACACCAGAAGCTGCTCCCTTTCTGCGCGCCGCGACTCGATGACGAGCTCTCGCTTCCCGTCGACACGCTTCATCGCATCAATACCGTTAATCATGAGGTTCATCATGACCTGCTGTAATTGCACGTGATCTCCCATGATCTGTGGAAGATCCGTCGCCAGGTCCGTCTGAACCGAGATCGCGTGTCGTGTTGTCTCGCCGTGTAGCAGGGCGATCATCTCTCTAATGATCTCGTTTACATCCGCCAGTTGCCATTGCGGCGCAGCCTTCTGAAAAAGAAGACGAGTACGGCTGATGATTTCCGCCGCCCGCGTTCCGTCTTTTACGATCCTCTCGGCGGCTGCGCGTGCCTTGTCGAGATTTGGGACCTCGGCCGCCAACCAGTGGAGACAACTATTGGCGCTGGTAACCGCGGCGGCAATTGGTTGATTAACTTCATGCGCCAGGGAGGCAGTCAGCTCGCCCATGGTGGTCACACGGTTGACCCGTGCGAGTTCGGCTTGTACCTGACGCAATCTCTCTCGCTCTTGTTCCGCGCGCTTCAGATCTGTAATGTCGATGTTTGAGCCGATATAACCAGCGAACTCCCCGTCCCCTGTGTACCTCGGAATCCCACTTTCAATTACCCAGCGGTATTCGCCATCCGCTCGTCTGAGGCGATATTCCATTCTGAAGGGCTTTCGGGCATGGAATGCCGGTAAGAAACAATCGAAGCATCCTTGCACATCGTCTGTATGTACGCCTTCCGTCCAGCCTGTGCCGACTTCCTGCTCCATACTTCTGCCAGTGAACTCAAGCCACGGCTTGTTGAAATAATTGCAAAGGGCATCCGTTCCGGTCATCCAAATCAAGACCGGCGCAGTATCAGCCATCATCTGGAACCGAGCCTCGCTCTCGAGTAACCGTGCCTCAGAGCGCCTTCGGTCAATGATCTCTTCTTGTGCCCGTTTCAGGTCTTCGATGTCGAAGTTAGTACCGCACCACCGGCTAATTCCTCCGTTGGCTTCGCGTAGAGGTTCCGCCCGAATCAAAAACCAGCGATAGGATCCGTCGGCTCGGCCAATCCGCGCCTCAGCTTCAAATGACTCACTCTGCGCTAAGGCCGCTCGCCATTTCTCCACAAAATCGCATTTGTCTTGGGGGTGTACGGATGTGGCCAATTCTTCGCGTCTCGCCTCATCTAACGATATTCCTATGTAGTCCAGCCATCGTTGGTTGCAGAATTCGACGCTGCCGTCGGGTAGGGCGCTCCACGCGAATCCAGGAATGGCATCGATCACGCTTCCCAGGTGAAATTCGCTTGAATGTGGATCCGCGGAAGTTTGGGTGGATGCCGCCCCTTGCCCGAGGGGCTTGTTGGACGGTGATTGTGTCACTGGCGCCCCCCTCTCTTGACCACGGCCTCTCAGTTTCGATGCAGAGGCTGGGGAAAATAATGCCAGTCAAAAGTTGAGCCGCTGTATTGACGCGACTCCAGCTAGCTGAGTATACTGCGATTCCTTTCCAATTTGCAGATGCAAGGACCACGCGGTAGTTCACTACCGACCGTCGGCGGCCGACCTCGCAGTCCTGAGGAGCGCACATGCTTAGTAGAGAGGAATGGCTTCCTCTGGCCCGTAAGCTGGATTGGGACTACACCTATGTGCGAGAAGACGAAGTCTTCCCACCTGTAATAAGCGGACACCCCT
>DATLVJ010000499.1:0-4095 GCA_035577585.1 Candidatus Limnocylindrales bacterium | reverse complement strand
CCGTACGCTGCGGGAGCCCGTGGCGCGGGTGGAATACCTGCTGGCGATCGAAGGCGCGCGCGTCGAAGGCAAAAACAAGCAGCAAGCTCCGCCGGAACTGCTCGAAGAGGTTTTTGAGCTGAACGAATCGCTGGATGAGTTGCGGGAAGCAAAGGCGGCGAGCGGAGATACAAGTTCACTAAAGCAGCGCTTGGGATCCGCGCAGAAGAAGTTTCAATCCAAGCTTGAAGAAGTGGACAGTGAATTACAAGTTGTCGCGAAGGAATGGGATGCCGCAGCTGATGCCGGTGCGGATGAGGCGAAACGCAAGGGCATCATGGCGAAGTTGAATGAATTGCTGAATCGCCGCTCGTATATTCGAAATCTTGTTGTGAACGTGCAGAAGGAACTTTCGTGAGTGTAAGCGGCAAGTTTTAGTCGGGCAACTGTCGTTCGTCGCCCGTTGCTTGCGTGGCGCCGAAAAAGCGCCCGCCTCGGAAGGCGGCCGCTACAAAGGCTTTCTATGGGGAAGATAGTCGGAATCGATCTGGGGACTACGAACAGCCTGGTCGCGTATGTGGACGCGAAGACGGGTGAGCCGAAGTGCATCCCAGGGCCGACCGGGAGCACGCTGTGTCCTTCGGTGGTGAGCATGGACGCGGACGGCAGCATCATCGTTGGAGAGCCGGCACGGCGGAGATTGCTGACGCAACCGGAGCGGACGATCTATTCAGTGAAGCGGCTGATGGGGCGCGGGCGGGCGGATGTGCAAGGCGAACTGAAGCTTTTTCCGTTCCGTATTGATCCTGCGAGCAAGAGCGTGATTCGAGTAATGTTGGGCGACAAGATTTTCACGCCGCCGGAGATTTCGTCGTTTATTTTGCGAGAGCTGAAGAATTGGGCCGAAGCGTATTTTGGCGAGCCAGTGGACCGGGCGGTGGTCACCGTGCCTGCGTATTTCAATGATGCGCAGCGGCAGGCAACGAAGGATGCGGGGAAGATCGCCGGCTTGGAAGTTTTGCGGCTGGTGAATGAGCCCACGGCAGCGGCGCTGGCTTACGGCTTGCACGAAAAACAGCGTGGTACCGTGGCTGTTTATGATCTCGGCGGCGGCACGTTTGATATATCCGTGCTGAAGCTGATTTCGACGAGTGAAGGCGACATCTTTCAAGTGCTTTCGACGAACGGCGACACACACCTCGGCGGCGACGATATTGATAACCTGCTGCAGGCGTTCGTGCACGAGGAGATTCTGCAGGACGACCAGATCGACTTTTCGCCGCACGGCGAGCTGGCGCAGGAGTTGCGCAAGGAACTCATCGCCTTGAAGCACCGCCTGTCCGAAGCGGACAAGGCGGCACTGCGGTTCCCCTTGCCAGGCGGCAAGGTGTTCGAACATGAATTTACACGCGGCGCGCTGGAGGCGCTGATCCGTCCGGTGGTGGACCGCACGATGGCGCCGGTGAGGCAAGCGCTGACCGATGCTCAGGTGAGCCCGAAACAGATTGAGGAAGTCGTGTTGGTCGGCGGGACCACGCGGACGCCGATGATCCGGCGCACGGTGCAGGAATTTTTTGACCGCAAGCCGCACACGGAGCTGAATCCAGACGAAGTGGTGGCGCTGGGAGCGGCGGTGCAGGCGAATATTCTCGATCGCGGCGTGCAGAATATGCTGCTGCTGGACGTGACGCCGCTTTCGCTGGGCATCGAGACGTACGGCGGCGCGGTGGCGAAGATTATTCCGCGCAATTCGACGATTCCGGCGAGCGCGCAGGAGATGTACACGACCGGCGTGGACAACCAGACGGGGATTGATATTCACGTACTGCAGGGCGAGAGGGAACTGGCAAAGGATTGCCGGTCGCTGGCGCGTTTCAATTTGCGGATTCCGGCGGCGCCCGCGGGATTGCCGCGCATTGAAGTGAAATTCCTGATCGACGCGAACGGCATTCTGCAGGTGGCGGCGAAGGATTTGCGCAACGGGGAAGAGCACCTGATCGAAGTGCAGCCGAGCTATGGGCTGAACGACGCGGACATCGAGCGGATGCTGGAAGAATCGATTGAGTATGCCGAGCAGGATTTCGCGGAGCGGCAACTGATTGAAGCGCGCACGGA
Source organism: Candidatus Limnocylindrales bacterium (assembly GCA_035577585.1). Taxonomy (GTDB): domain Bacteria; phylum Acidobacteriota; class Terriglobia; order Acidiferrales; family UBA7541; genus Acidiferrum. Next base: position 2,001 of record DATLVJ010000499.1, on the reverse strand, counting down.
ATCGGAAGCGATCCTGACGGCGACATTGAAGGCGCTGGGGAATCCGAAGGCAGCAAGTCTGTCCGAGCCGGAGCGGGTGAAGGTGGAGCAAACCGTGGCGGCGCTGCAGGAATCAGTGAAGGGCACGGACTATAAGTTGATCCGAAAGAAGATTGATGATCTGAACCATGCGACAGAGCATCTGGCGGAGATCTTGATGAACACCGCGGTGCAGGCGGCGCTGGAAGGCAAAAAATTGGCGGAAGTTTAGGGAGAAGCTATGGGCGGCAGCAATCCGTATATCGAAGAAGTGAAATACAAGAAGGCGACGCAGAAATTTAAGGTGACGTTTCTGCCGAGCGGGAAGACCGTGGAAGTGGATCCGGAGAAGTTTCCTTACGGCCACAACGGTTTGCCGGGAAGCATCCTGGACATTTCCGAGGGCTTCAAGATGGGGCTCGATCACGCTTGCGGCGGGGTGTGCGCTTGCTCAACGTGCCACGTGATGGTGAAAGAGGGGCTGGAATCGTGCAACGAAGCGACGGACGCGGAGCTTGATGAGCTGGATGAAGCTCCGGGCATCACGCCGAAGTCGCGCCTTGGTTGCCAGACCGTGCCGGACGGGACGACGGATATTGTGGTGGAGATTCCGGAGTGGAATAAGAACTATGCGAAGGAGCTGGACGGGCACTGAGGGAAGAAAGTAATCAGTAATCGGTAATCAGTTATCAGTAAGAATGGCGTGACCGGTGATTAATAACTGGTGAAAAGCCACTCCATCACTCGCGGGTTGGAATTTGTAGCGGCCGCTTTCCGAAGCGGGCGCATTTGAGGAGCGAGCGAGATGCCGCGGACGTTTGATTGGGACAATTTGGAAGATATTGCGATCGGGTTGACGGACAAATTCCCGGACCTCGACCCGTACACTGTGCGCTTTACCGACATGCACAAGTGGATCACGGAGTTGCAGGGGTTTGCGGGCGATCCGCAGAAGTCCAATGAGAGCAAGCTGGAAGCAATTCAGGCGGCGTGGCATGAGGAATGGGAAGACCGGAAGAGCTAAAGCCGCGTAGCGCAAATTTGAAGATTTCCGTATAATTGACAGGTTGTAGTTCACGCAAGAGTGCCGCTATGGTGCAACGGTTAGCACGTAGCCCTTTCAAGGCTAAAATACGGGTTCGATTCCCGTTAGCGGTACCAAACATTTCCCTCCCGAATTACGCTCCTATCCACTTAGTGATATTCTTAGCATTCACACCGAGTAGCTTCCGAGGAGGCACCGCCCATGGCTGATTTGCTGCGTTCGACGAATCCCGTACTAAAGGAGAGTGCGTTTGCCGGAGCGATACCGACCGGCGAAACGATGACGATTCAGGGCACGGTCAACAAGACCGGGCTGCTGCTGCTGTTTGTCGTGGCCACGGCGGCGTGGACCTGGGGCTTAAGCCATTCGCCGACACCGGAGGCGGTGTACCCGTGGATGCTGGGCGGCGCGATCGGTGGATTTGTTGTGGCGCTGGTGACCATTTTCAAGAAAGAGTGGTCGCCGATTAGCGCGCCGGTTTACGCGCTGCTGGAGGGATTGCTGCTCGGCGGCATCTCCGCAATATTTGAGCGCTCGTATCCAGGCATTGCCGTGCAGGCGATCAGCCTGACGTTTGGCGTGATGTTTGTGATGCTGCTGGCTTACAAATTCCGCATTGTGCAGGCGACGCGAGGGTTCAAGCTGGGCGTGATTGCGGCGACCGGTGGAATCGCTTTGGTTTACGCCTTGAACATGCTGATGAGCCTGTTCGGGCACTCGCAGATGTCGTTTCTAAACGCCGCCACGCCGCTGGGGATCGGGATCAGCCTGTTTGTGGTGATCATTGCGTCGCTGAACCTGATCATTGATTTCGATATGATCGAAACCGGAGCGCGGATGGGCGCGCCGAAGTATATGGAGTGGTATGGCGCGTTTGGGCTGATGGTCACGCTGATCTGGTTGTACATGGAAATGCTGAGATTGCTGAGCAAGGTGCG
>DATLVJ010000498.1:0-2563 GCA_035577585.1 Candidatus Limnocylindrales bacterium | reverse complement strand
TTCGTAGGACGTCCTGCATTCCCGCGGAGCTTCCGATAATCCCGTCCAGATTTTCTTCCGTGTTCACCCGTTCGCGCAAGAAGGCATTCTCATTCACCAGCCGGACCTTGTCCGCCATCCGCAGCAGCAACAGCCGCATTTTTTCGACGCGGAATGGCTTTTCAATGTAGTCGTACGCACCCAGCTTCATCGCGTCCACGGCGGATTCGATCGAGCCGTGACCCGTCATAATCGCCACTTCGGTCCGGGGAAGCACTGCCTTGATCTGCTTCAACAACTCCACACCCGTCAGATTTGGCAATTTCAAATCCGTCAGCACCAGGTCTGGCGGATCCGTCTCCAGCCGCGTTGCCGCGGATTCCGCACTCTCCGCCTCCTGGCATAAGAATCCCAGCGATCCGCCAATCGTCATGCACAGCTTGCGGATGCTCTGCTCGTCGTCAACTACCAGTATTTTGATTTTCAGATCGTCGCTCATGGTTTCCCGAAGGTTTTCTCCACCATCGAAATCAGTTTCTGAACCCGAAAAGGTTTCTCCAGGCAGGGGGTCGGGCTGGACGCCAGCAATTGTTGCGTCTCGCTGTTCGCCGTGTCCCCGCTGATCAAAATAATCTTGCTCGCCATCTGCGGGCGATTCTTGCGGATCCAGTCGTGCACATCGGCCCCGTTGATGCTTCCCGGCATCCGGATATCCGAAATCACGCCGGCGAATGTTTTTTCTTCCAACTGCTGCAAACCCGCCGCTCCCGAAGACGCCTGCACTACTTTGTATCCTCGCCGCTCCAGCGCCGCCCGGACGAACGCGCTCACCGAAGGCTCATCCTCGATCACCAGGATTGCTGTCGCTGTGCGCGGCACCGTCGTTGCGCTCATCGGCCCGCCTCTTTCACAGCCGCCGCCAGCGAAGTCTCCGTCGCCGCAGGGAGTCGCACCACAAACGTGCTTCCGCTCTCGCCCTCATTGTTCCAGCACAAAATTTCCCCGCCATGGGCGCGCACAATTCCATAGCAGATGCTCAGCCCAAGACCGGTGCCCTTCCCGGCTTGTTTCGTGGTAAAAAACGGATCGAAAATCCGTTCCGGGTCCACAACGCCTGTCCCGTTGTCCATAAACGCCACTTCAATATCGTCTTCCGCCCGCCGCGTGCGAATCCGGATCCGCCCGTGATTTCCGGACTCCTGAATCGCGTCGTAGGCGTTGTTCAGGATGTTCAGGAACACCTGCTGCAGTTGCTGCGCATCCCCCAGTGTGGGGCTCAAGTTCGCTTCGAAGTCCTCGGTCACTTCCACGCCGTGGCTCGAAAAGTCGTAGCTCCGCAGCTTGATCGTCTGGCGAAGCACCGCGTTGACGTTCACCGGCTCTTTCTGAGTCGGCCGTTGCCGCGCAAAGCTCAGCAAGTCCTGCACGATCTCTTTCGTCCGCTGCGTCTCCTGCAAAATAATCTGCAAATCCTCGCGCGCCGCGCTCGGCATCTCGGGGTTTTCCAGAAGCAGGTCCGTGAATCCCAGGATCGCCGCCAGCGGATTGTTTACCTCGTGCGCTACGCCCGAAACCAGCCGCCCGATCGTCGCCATCTTTTCCGCGTGCGCCAGTTTTGCCTGCAACAGCGCGGCATCGGTGATGTCCGTCATTACCACCACCACGCTGTTCACCTGGTTCGCTTCGTCGCGCATTGGGCTCAAGCTGATCGAAAAATGTCCCAGCGAGCTATCCGCCCGTCGCGCCCGCAATTCCAGGTTGTCCACCTGCTGTCCGTGCGCGGTTGTCCGCAGAGCCTCGTCAAAATCCGACCGGTGCGAACTCTCCACCCATTCCACCAGCCGGTGCCCGATCAGCTCATCCTTCCGATACCCAGCCTCATAGCAACGCCGGTTCGCATAGCTGATCAACCCCGCCGTATCCAGCACCAGGATCATGCTCTGCGTCGTATTCAGAATCTTCTGGTTGAAATCGCGCTCCCGCTGCAGTTGCGACTGGAACATTTTCTGCTCCGTCACATCCAGCATCAATCCGCGGATCTGTACCACGTTTCCCAGCGCATCCCTCACCGCACTGATGTTTTGCATGGTGTGCAGCAGCCCGCCGTCTTTCTTCCTCAGCGTTTCCTCATAATTTCGCAGCGCCCCGCGCTCTGCAATCGCGCTCACCAACCGCGCCTTCGCCGACGGCGTCGGATAAAGATGCGCGCTTACGTCCGCTCGCAGCAGCTCTTCCGCGGATTCATATCCCAGCATCCGCACCAGCGCATCGTTCACATCCAGAAACTGCCCGTCCGGCGTCGCAAAAAACAGCCCTTCCTGAATGCTGTCGAACAATTCTCGATATCTCCGCTCCGCTTCCCGCCGGTCGGTAATATCTTTCAGCACGTGAATCGTGCGCGACTCTTCCTCGGTCACCCCGCGTGTCCGCGAGGTTGACACCAGAAACGTGCGTCCCGCGCTGGTCGCAATGTACTCTTCCCGCGCCTCTCGAGTGTCGTGGCAGAAGGGGCAGGGAAGCGCGCTTCCCGTTTCCGCGATATGCCGCAAGCTGCTGATCGGCTCGCCCACCAGCGCCGCGGGTG
>DATLVJ010000497.1:0-2096 GCA_035577585.1 Candidatus Limnocylindrales bacterium | reverse complement strand
CGGTCATCCTCTCGCTGGCGGTATTTGATGGGTGGCTGCCACCGCTGCTCGTGTTCCTGCTATTTGCCGGCCTCGAACTGATCATCGGCAACTTCATCGAGCCCTGGTTATACGGCGCGCACACGGGGATCTCTTCGCTGGCACTCCTGGCGACGGCTGTTTTCTGGGCCGTCCTATGGGGGCCGGCCGGCCTCATCTTGTCTACGCCGCTCACGGTTTGCGCGGTCGTGCTGGGCCGCTATTTTCCTCAACTCTCGTTTCTGCACGTTCTTCTGGGAGATGAGGAAGCTCTCGAAGCCGAAGCTCAACTTTACCAGCGGTTGCTCGCCATGGATCAACCGGAGGCGCGAGCCATTGTCGACGAATTTCTAAAGGGCAGGCCGTTGATCGAGTTATACGATGCCGTCCTCATCCCTGCCTTAAGCCTGGCCGAGCAGGACCGGCATAATGGGACGATAGATAACGCGCACGAAGAATTCCTTTTCTTAAGCATCAACGAAATGATTGCCGAGTTCTCCGAGTATCATCCCGTGCTGACTACACCGGAGGAGGAAGGCACCGATCGTGACCCACAAGCGGGGGCGCAATTCAGTGGCAGGATGCTGTGTTTTCCGGCTCACGATCTGGCCGATGAGATAACGGCTGCGATGCTGGCTCAACTGCTGGAGCAAAGAGGCTACGTGGCCCTATCTTTTCCCCACGGTACACCGCCCCTTGAAATGTTGGCCCTGGCTGATCCAGGAAGGGACGACATCATTTGCATCTCGGCGTTGCCTCCCTACGCATTTGCGCCGGCGCGTATGATCTGCAGGCAAATACGGGGGCGCTTTCCCAAAATCAAGCTTGTCGCGGGAGTCTGGGGATTTAGAGGCGATACCGAGAAAGCCAAGGCCCGCTTCGAACGAAGTCAACCTGATAGGTTGGTAACAGGCTTGGCGCAGGCGCTGGAACAAATCGAGGAACTGATCAGACCTCCGCGCAGCGGTGAACTCCGACCGGAAATCATCTACACCGGAGCCTGAGCCGCAGGTGGAATAATCACGCTCGACGCGCCCGGCCGCATCCGATGGAGCACTTCTTTACCTGTCCGTACTGCTGGAAGAGAATCTCGATGGTATTGGACATGTCCGTGCGACGCCAGACTTACATCGAGGATTGCGAGGTTTGCTGCAATCCCATCGAGATTAGTTATTTGGTTGACGATGAAGGCAGCATTGACTTTAGCGCTCGGGTTATCGAGTGAATAATGGCGGCCTGGGCGAGCCTGGAGCGGCGCGCAAATTCAATGCCAGTGCGCACTTTGGAACAGACAGCAAACGATACATCTGTTAGCTTCAGGAGTACGTCCGAACGGGGGAACAACGAAATGAAAAATTACCTGAGTGCATTCCTTCTTAGCGCTGCCTTGCTTGTCTCAGTAGCGACCGTAAAGGCCGACGACGATGACCATCACCACCGCTACAAGCGGTACTACGATCGGGACAGCCGGGACTATCACGTGTATAACCAGCAAGAGGACCGCGCATACCGCAGCTACCTCCAGGAAAGGCACTATGAATATCGCAGCCTGGCCAGACAGCGGCGCGAACGGCAGAGGGAATACTGGAGATGGCGCCATCTGCATCCTGGTGTCGTTGTAGAGTTCCACCGGTAGCGGCAAGCTGCGCGCGTTTCCGCGGGACCGCGTGATTCCTGAGATTCTTGTGATCCGTGCGAGCCGGCAGAAGGAAGCCCCTTGTCATTTGGTCTTTACGTCATTGGATTTTTGATCGTAATCGGAGGGCTGATTTATGGCGCCGTTCTCCTGCATGTTCCCCAACGCTGGATCGTTGTAGGCGGGGTCATACTGCTGGGTCTGGCGATTTTGTCAGGTGTCAAAGCCACGCGTCAAAAGGACAAGGGGGACTAGTTGAGCCCATTCGCCGCGACATTGTGGGGTGATCATCGCCCGTCGCTTACGTGTGACTCCCCGAATCTGGGCCTTGTTTCCCTGGTGGTTCCCATTCCGCGTAATGAACGGGAAGGCTTCAAGGCTGGCGGCCTATCGGTCGGTATTGAAACCCAGCATGAGGAAAAGGTATCTCCGATTGTGAGCG
>DATLVJ010000496.1:0-4297 GCA_035577585.1 Candidatus Limnocylindrales bacterium | reverse complement strand
CCCGCGCCCGGATTGTCCGCGAGCTGAGGAAATTCTTTGACGCGCGCGGGTACATCGAGGTGGAAACTCCGATGATGCATCCGATCGCGGGCGGAGCCGCCGCGCGGCCGTTTGTTACCCATCACAACACCCTGGACATTGACCTTTATCTGAGGATCGCGCCGGAGCTGTACCTCAAGCGCTTGACCGTCGGCGGGTTTGACCGTGTGTACGAGATTAACCGGAATTTTCGCAACGAAGGAATCTCCACCCAGCACAATCCGGAATTCACCATGCTGGAATTCTACGAGGCCTACAGCAACTACCGCGACTTGATGGTCCTGAACGAGCAGCTCTTCGCCCAGCTCGCCACCGCGATTACCGGCTCGACAACGGTGAAATTCGGCGAGGTCGACCTGGACTTCGGCAACATGCAGCGGCTAACGATGCGCGAGGCCATCGTGAAGTATTGGCCCGCTGGCGCTGGCGCGGCCCCGACACTGGAGGAGTTGGCTGCACCCGGCGGCGCGCAACGCGCCACGGAACGCTACAACCTTTGGGCAAAAGCGAATCATGCGGAATACGCTGCTGCCAAGGGCAAGCTCGCCGACGGTGAGTGGACCGGGCTGCTGTTTGAAACCATCGCGGAAGACAAGCTCATCCAACCGACCATTCTTTACGATTTTCCTACCGAGATTTCTCCGCTCTCCAAGCAGAAGCCCGAGGATTCAACTCTGGCCGAGCGATTCGAAATCTACGTGGCCGGCATGGAAATCGCCAACGGCTTTTCGGAATTGAACGATCCCGCCGAGCAGGAACGCCGCTTTCTGGCGCAGATCGCTCAAGGCGGCGACGAAGTTCCGAAGCAACTCGACGTGGACTACGTTCGCGCCCTCTGCCACGGCTTGCCGCCCACCGCCGGCGAAGGCATTGGCATCGACCGCCTCACCATGTTGCTGACGGATTCCCATTCCATCCGCGACGTTATCTTGTTCCCCCTCCTGCGCCCTGAAGCAAACTCCGAAGAACCTCCGGCGCAGGCCGCCGGGAAGGCGTAGAGGATTCCGCGGGCCATGAGCTTCGAATGGTTTGTGGCGCGCCGCTACCTCAGATCGCCTCACCGCCCCGCAATCCTCCGATTGATTACCCTCTTCTCTATGATCGGCGTGGCAGCCGGCGTGGCCACTCTGGTGATTGCGCTTTCCATGAACAGCGGCTTCCGCGAAACCTTGCAGGACCGCTTGTTGGGAGTGACAGCGCACATCTCTCTCACTCGCCCCGGCACCGGCGGAATTTCAAATTATCTGGCGTTGTCGGAAAAACTGCGGCAGACACCTGGCGTGCGCTCGGTTACGCCGGCGATTTATGAAACTGTCCTTCTGTCCTTCAACGGACAGGCGCGCGGTGTGGTCACCAAAGGGATCGACCTGCCCAGCGAAAAGAAAAGCGATGAAGCGCTGCAGAAGCTGACCTCGGGCCAACTGGATTTTTCGACCGATGCTGACGGAATTGACGGTCTAATTGTTGGCAAGCAGCTTTCCGACGAGTGGCAATTGCGTCCGGGAGATTACGTCACCCTCACCAGCCCCCAGGGCCGGCTTACTCCCTTTGGCCTCATGCCCAGAACCAGGCGATTCCGCGTTGCGGCGGTCTTCGAATCCGGATTTTATGACTACGACGAAAACTGGTGCTTCGTTACCCTGGCCGCCGCCCAATCGCTGGCCGGCGCGGGGGACATTGTCAACGTGCTGGAATTCCGCCTGACCAAGCCCGAGTTGGCGGCGCAGATTGCACCGTTGGTCGAGCATGCGGCCGGCCAGGGCTATTCCGCCGCAACCTGGATGGAACAGAACAAGGCGCTGTTCCGCGCACTGAAACTGGAGAAGTTGGTGACCGCAATTTTCATTGGACTGATCACCTTTGTCGCCGGTCTGAACATTTTGGTGGTGCTTTCCATGACCGTTACAGACAAAGCGCGCGACATCGCCGTGCTCCTTTCCATCGGCGCTCGCCGCGATCAAATCCGGCGCATCTTTTTGCTTCAAGGTCTCGCGATCGGAGCATCCGGCACTCTACTCGGATTGGTGTTCGGCTATGTCTTCGCCTGGATTGCAGGAACCTACCAACTCATCCCCCTGGATCCCCAGGTTTATGCCGTCCCCTACGTCCCCTTCCACCCCAATTTTCTTGATGGCTTGTGGATCGCTATTGCGGCTATGAGCATCGCCATCATTGCCACCCTCTTACCCGCCAGAGAAGCGGCGCGCTTGCTGCCCGTGGAGATTCTGCGGTTTGAGTGAATCCGGCCTAGTGCTCCGGAACTACAGGGAGGGGCGATTTGGCGCTCGGTTTGCTCCTAGTACAGGCAATACTTGGGAGGCTGGTCCAGCCACGGCTCCGGAACTCCGTTCCGACCGCAAAAGCCTACCGTAAAGTATTGAAACATCAGTCATTAGAAATGTTCCAATTTCGAACAGTTTCTCGCTCTACCGGCACGGGTAGCTTGGGGAAGGAAATGGGAAAACTGTTGGGCAAGCCAATTCACATCACGGGTGTTTCGCGGAAGTGTTCCCTAACCTTTTTTTCGCATCTTATCTACATGCCTGCCAGTTTGTGGTGTGACGCATTCCCTTGCCGCAGCCTTCGCCGGGACGGAGTATGCCTCTAATGAACTCGCCGAGCGCCACCGGGGGAGTTTTGCAAGGCGAAATTGTGCTGGAATCGCGCGGGCTTCGCAAGAGTTTCGGAACGGGCGAGAAAAAACTCCAAATCTTGACGGATGCAAACCTGGAATTGCGCGAAGGAGAGATGGTTGCGATCGTTGCGCCGTCGGGAGCGGGAAAAAGCACTCTACTTCATCTGCTCGGCGCGCTAGACACTCCAACGAGCGGTACAGTATACTTTGAAAATAAAGCGATTGAAACGAATGAAGACGCGGCTCTGGCGCAGTTTCGCAATCGAGCCGTGGGGTTTCTCTGGCAAAGGCATCAACTGCTGCCGGATTTTACGGCCGTAGAGAACGTAGCGATGCCCTTGTTGGTGCGCGGAGAACCACAGCCAACGGCGCTCGAAACGGCGCGGAAATGGCTGGCGGAAGTTGGGCTGCAAGACCGGGCCGAACACCGTGCAGGAGAACTTTCGGGCGGGGAACAGCAGCGCGTCGCGATTGCCCGGGCGCTCGTCACAAGGCCGCGTGTGCTGCTGGCGGATGAACCGACCGGAGATCTGGACGAGCAGAATGCTTGGGCCGTGTTCGAGTTGCTGCAGCGGTTGCACCGCACCCATCGCCTGACGTCGCTCATTGCGACGCACAATCTGGCCCTGGCGGCAAAATGCGACCGGGTGGTGGGACTGGAACATGGCGTTCTGCGGACTCGCTCGGTGAGAGCCGACGCGACGGGGACCCCCGGGGGAGAAGCGAGCTAACGTGTTCGAACGATATACAGAAAAAGCGCGACGCGTCATTTTTTTTGCCAGGTATGAGGCCAGCCAGTATGGGAGCCCGTACATCGAGACCGAACATCTTTTGCTCGGCTTGATGCGCGAAGACAAAGCCCTGGCCAACCGGTTCCTTCGCCAGCAAGGCTCTATCGAATCCATACGCAAAGAAGTCGAAGCCCGCATCACCATCCGCGAGCGCATCTCCACTTCGGTGGAAGTACCGCTGAGCGCGGAATGCAAACGCATCCTCAACATGGCCGCGGAAGAAGCGGAGCGCCTGGGCCACAAACATGTCGGCACAGAGCACCTGCTGCTCGGAATCCTGCGCGAAGAAAAGTGCTTTGGCGCGGAGATCCTGATGGAGCGCGGGTTGCGGCTCTCGGCTTTGCGGGAAGAACTTTCACGCAACACGGGGGAGAAGACCACGGCCTCGCGCCCGAAAGAAACTTCGCTGCTGGCAGAGTTCAGCCGTGATCTCACCCAGGCGGCGACGGAAGGCTCGCTCGATCCGCTGGTGGGACGTGAAGGCGAAGTCGAGCGTGTCATCCAAATCTTGTGCCGGCGAACAAAAAATAATCCCGTGCTCATCGGCGAGCCGGGCGTCGGCAAGACCGCCATCGTCGAAGGACTGGCGCAGAGAATTTCCGACGGTGATGTCCCTCCATTTTTGGCCGACAAGCGAATACTTTCTCTGGACTTATCCTTAATCGTAGCCGGCACGAAGTATCGCGGACAATTTGAAGAACGCCTGAAGACCATCATGAAGGAATTGATGGAGAGCCAGAACTCCATCGTGTTCATTGACGAGCTGCACACTCTGGTAGGCGCGGGAGCGGCGGAAGGCGCCATTGACGCCAGCAACATGCTCAAGCCCGCG
>DATLVJ010000495.1:0-7384 GCA_035577585.1 Candidatus Limnocylindrales bacterium | reverse complement strand
TCGGCGCCGCCGTTTCCGAGCGTGAACGCATTGCCAGTGACCTGAAAGAACGCACCGTCTTTCTCAACTCCCTCATTGAAAACAGTCCGTTCGGCATCGCCGTGCACGACCGCGACGGCAGAATACAACTTCATAACGACGCCTTTGCGGCTCTGTTTCATTACAGTTCTTCGGAAATTGTTGGAAAAAACCTGCGTGAATTAATTGTTCCGCCCGAACTTGTTGGCGAATGGCGGCAGTATACGCAGCAGGTCAACGCGGGCCAGACGATTCATGAGACCGTTCGCCGCAAACGGAAAGACGGACAGTTAGTTGATGTCGAGATTCATGCTTTGCCCATGGTTGTTGCCGGCCGCATCCAGGGCGGCTACGTACTTTACAAGGATATTTCGGAGCAGGTGCGCGCCTCCGTTGTAGCCAGAGAGCACGCGGACGCCATGGGTCACTGGGTGGGCGAACTCGAGCTTCGCACCATGCAGATTACTCTTCTGAATGAAATGAGCGGATTGTTACAATGCGCGGAGAACACCGAAGAGGCGTATGTCGTTCTCGGCCAATCCGTGAATAAGCTCTTCGCCGACGCCAGGGCCGGCGCTGTATTTATTTACAAGCCGTCTGCCAATGTTTTGCAGCTTTCGGCGTCATGGGGAGAAGGCTTCCTCGGGGAACCCGTTTTTGCGCGCGACAATTGCTGGTCTCTGCGCCGGGGTCAACCCCACTGGAGCGAGTCTCCCGGCAGTGGGGTTTTGTGTGCTCACGTCGAGAAGTCGGTTGCTGGCACCTACCTTTGTGTCCCGATGGTGGCGCATGGCGAGACTCTCGGAGTTTTGCATCTCAGCTATGACCCCGACGCCAATGGCAACCCGGAAGTCGATCTGAAGACTCGCGACTCGCAAAAGCGGCTCGCTGTCGCCGCGGCCAGCCAGATTGCCGTATCGTTAGCCAATCTCCGCCTGCGCGAAACGCTTCGCGATCAGTCCATCCGTGACCCACTCACTGGTTTGTTCAATCGCCGCTTTATGCAGGAGTCTTTGGACAAGGAACTCCAGCGTGCGAAACGCAAACAGCGCTCACTCTCCTTCATTTTCATCGACCTCGACCACTTCAAACACTTCAACGACGTGTTTGGCCACGAGGCCGGCGACTGCGTGCTGCAATCCATGGCTGACATTTTCCGGACGCATTTCCGCGCGGAAGACTTCATCTGCCGTTACGGCGGCGAAGAGTTTGCCGTTATCCTTGCGGAAACCTCGACCGCGGACGCGTTCAAGCGCGCGGAGGCACTACGGCTTGCAACCAGGGATCTCAAGCTTGTGCATCGCGGAAAGTTGTTAGACCCCGTGACCCTCTCCATTGGAATCGCCGGATTTCCCGATCACGGCCAGACCGCCCAGGAGTTGCTGGATATCGCAGATAAAAACCTCTATCAATCCAAGGCCAACGGCCGCGACCGCGTTACCCTTGCCAGCGACTAAAGTATAATTTAGACGTCGATTCGAACTCAGGCTCGTTCGCGGAAACCGAATAAGCGAGATCTCGATACACGACAACGCGCATTCCTGAATCCGTCTTGTTGCGTGTTCACAGAAGAATGTCCATAACCCCCATAGGGGCCAGTCAGCACAATCAGCAATTGGAATTGGTAGGCGGTTGCAGCGCTGTGATATCTCGGGGCTTAAAGATATCGGCATGTTCGAGCTTTACTACCTCTATGCCGACTCTCACGCATTCGTGCGTCCTTAAGGGTGCCAACCCGTTTTCCGCGTGGTAGATCTGAACCGCTTCTCTACTCTTCGTTTCGTGGGAACAGCTTGGGGAACACTAAGCGTTTCTGACCGCTCTATCCGCTACTCAATGCTCCTGAAAGTGCCTCGTAAGTTCCTGAAATTCCGTTGGCTCCGGAATTGCCAAGGTTCAGGTCTGGAGTCGCTCTTTTTTGTCTCTTGCTTCTTCCGCTCGGTCGTCGGGTTACCATCCATGCCACTTAGGTTCCGTTGTTAGCCGACGCCGCGCGCGTAAGAGTGAGTAATGATATTTCAATGGACTTACGAAGCGAGGGAACATTCGGGGAACGGTAGCAATTCCTGTGTGAGCTTTTACTGCTCCCTTGTTCCACTGCATTCATCGTAAGTGCTTGAAGCTCCGTATGGGGTTACATTCGACTTCCACACGCCTCCGCCAAGAGTTGGGAAGTGGGAGCCCTAAGGGCGCAAGCACCCATTGCAAAAAGCGCAACGGGTGGGCTGCCCAAGGGGGTTAAGCGCGGATTTGTGGATGCCCGACCCGGCGTTAGGTAAAGTTATGCTCGGCTTGTCGATGCGCCGCCCGCCGCTACCGGTGAGGAGAAGGTCAGCCGTGAAGTCTTATTTCTGGAGTCCGTCCCATGTCCAATGTGGGATGCTGAGTCCGTTCGGCACATCATCAGCAGAATGGTGGTAGCGGGACATCGTTGTAGTGGTTGCCCAAGCGAAGTAGTCGTGCAGCACTTGCCGCAGCGCACCGTCGTCGGCTAGTCCGACATCGATCAGAGCTTGGTCGAAGCAGGCAATCGCGCGGCGATCCATCTCGCCATGCTCGCCGTTGCCACTGTGCATCTTGACCACGGAGGTCTCGTCACCATAGGAGTCGGAATATGTGCTGGGGCCACCGAGTGCCTCGGCCCAGTAAGCTGCGAGTCGCTCGACGTGCTGGGGATGGAAACCGTGGCTGAAGGCATGGCCGACGACGTTATCGGCCATCACTCGGCGATGCCAGGCGTCGGCAAGGCGGCGTAGGCCGTCGCTGCCACCTGCCGCTTCGAAGACAGTTCGCATGATTCCATGATGACAATCGCCCCGGCTTTGCGCAAGATGATGGCCGCGCGGCGAGTTCAGTCGGGGGTACGGCAATCTACGCCTCCCGACAAAAGCCGTCAGCGCATTTTGCGCTGCGATGGTGTGCGTGCACTTGTCTATTTCTTAGAAAGCTTCGCGACGTTGTTCGTGATTTCAGAACTCAAAGGCGACCCCTGACTGATTAGGTCCCCGATTGGTCGCTCGCTTTGCCCGCGCCTGCGGGGTAGGCGAAAGGGTACGCCACTGAGTCTATTGCCCTGATCTGGCGCGCTACTGCTGTGGCGGTGGGTTGGAGCTTGGCTGCGCCTGATCGCCGTTGGCCTGGACGTGGGCCGAGACCGGGGTTAGGTTGCCGGAGGCCCCGGATGTTGCCAGCTCGGACGGCCGGTACTTGGGCGCGCTGACGTAGCCGTGGATCAGGTTCTTTTCGATGCGGTTCACCACGATCTGCACGGGCTGCGATTCGTTTTCGGTGTGGATCCAGATCGGCTCGTAAAGGTTTACCCTCTTTTTGCTCATCTGGTTGTCGTCCACGATCATTTCAACATCGTAGTTTTTGTGCTTGGTGTCGGCCTTGCGTAGCGAGAGGGTGATCGGCCCGACGCGCTGGAATTGTTTGGCCTTCATCAGGTCGAACTCAGTGTAATTTCGCTCGCCGCGCTTCTGCAGGACAACCAGCTCTTCGTGGGTCTTGGCGATCGAGCCATTCAGCTCATCCCGCGTGGAACTGATATTTCCTTCGAGGTCGGCACGATTTTTCGCCACCAGATCCTGCGTGTCTTTCAACTGTTTCTGCTGATCGGCGAGCTGCGATTGCAGTTGTTTGTAGCGCTTGTCGGTGCCAGCAGCTCGCTTGGTCCCCGTGTGAGCAACACCCGCCGCGGATTTCTTGTCGGACTGTTTCGCGGCTTCAGCCTGGGCCTGCGCCTGAGCCTGCTGCGCCGCGGTCATATCGTTCAGCTTGGAGGTCACCGCGCTCAGCTGCCCCTGCATCTGGTTGATGGTCGCATCGGAAACGCTCTGTTGCGCAGTCAAATGGTCGGCCAGCGTCTGTTGTCGGTATCCGTAGCCAAGTGCTACGCCCGCAATCCCGAGCATCACTACGACGGCAATCACCAGCCAACGATTTGTGCTTGTCGTGCTCGAGCCATAGGGACTTTCGTGTTCGTTCCGTTCGTCATGCTCTATCATTTGCATCCTCCTCAAATCTTTTCCGGCGTACGGGGCGGCCGGTGTCGTGTCTCCCGCCCATCTCCGCGCCCAATGCAATCCTCAGATTCCGACAACCCACACAAACTCAAAACGTTCCAATATTCTTTAGCAAGACCCGGGCCGACTTGCCTGGCACTCTCGTGTCGCTAAGGTGTGCACAATGAAAGAAAAGCGGAGCCGCAAACGAAAAGGCAGTAAGCGAGGTAGTACTAGACCTGGAAATTTTTTCTTGCCGGCGCCCGACTTTTCCTGAAAAGCCTCGTCTGGCTCCATCGGACAAGAGAGGATGGGAGCAGCGTCAGTTCGCCGGGCAACCTTCTTTGTCCAGGCCCGCCAATCGTTTGATGGCGGAAGCATTGCGTTTTTCAGAAGCCACCAGCAGGAGCACCCTGGCTTGGGCGCAACTTTGAGGGACGCCGTCACCTTTGATATAAAGTTCAGCCAAAGCCGCCGCAGCCGTGCTGTTTCCAGTCTGCACCAAAGCCCACAGTTGATCCGGCGTCAAAGGGGTTTTTTGCCGGTTGGCGTGAGCGGCGGCATCAACGGGAGGAGCGGCGGGGATTCGGGGAGTGGCTCCCACTTTTCGCTGATTCCCGAGAGCGAAGACATCTTTTGTTGTGGCAGGTGAAGCAGGAGCTGATGTCGAAGTGGAACTATTTCCGGCTCCCGCTGGCGCGGGAATTTCTACCGCAGGCTTTGTCTGCGTCCGATTTTCACGCAGGTAGGATGAAACTTTAATGGCTCCAAACGCGACAACGCCGGCGACGCACGTCCCGATCAGCAGACCAATGATCAATTGGCGGCGCATCGCGGCCAAATGGCGTTGCATGGGCACCAGCACCCCACCAGCCGCCACAGCAGTCGTGGGGAAGGGAATGCTCGTACCGGGGGTTTCTTTCTTCCCCGGAAACAGGGTGGACTGATTTGGACGCGCCCTGGAGACGAAGTTAGCCACCGCGTCGCTCTCCCCTGCTACTTTCGTTGCCGCAATTCGGTTCGCGGCATGGTGGCCCAGGTACTCGCGAATCTGGCCGCGGCCTCCGTCGGAAAGGCTCAGAAATTTCAACCCACCGGACTTTCGCTCCTCATGGGTCCAGGCCAATTCACCCCAGGCTTCGATGCGTTCCCGCAGATTCAGTGAAAACCAGAAATGGATCGGTCCTTGCTGTTGAACCGGAGAAAACGATTCAAAGCGCAAGCCTCCCTCGGAAATATCCAGAACCGCGCCGCCGTCGTCCTGCTCCAGTTGCAAGAAAACAAACTGGTCCGGCACCTTTCTGGTCTTTTCGCGACGTTCCACAATGATGTTTCGCAGGGTCATGGCTCACTCGAGGCTGGTTTAATTTTCGGAACGCCCTTCAGCGGGGAAAGAGAGGGTTGCCGAATTTGCGGGCCTGGGGAGGGTGCGAAGCCGAGCCTCCCGGCCTCACGCACGTCATTATACTCTTCCGCGCCGGGATTGAAACTCCGGAGCCTGTCGCGGGGGTTCGGCGAGGTCCTCTTCGCTGATGCTAGGGTCAATTTTGCGGACGAATCGAGGGGAACGGAGTGATATTCTAGGGATGTATTACGAGCAAGCAGAGCCGCACTGTTTGGAGAGAGATGGCCCCCTCCTGCGGCCTTGCGTTTCCCCTGGATAGTCGACTGAGGAGCGAGCCGCCGTGAATGGCTCGCGAAAAGGAATATGGCTAAATCCCTGCGTCCGATTCTGGAAATCGTGAAAAAGTTGGAGCTTCCCGAAAAATATTTCGAACAGATTGGCCCTTACGGGGGAAAGGTGCGCCTGGACCTGCTGAACGACAGTGCATTTCCCCGGCGCGGGAAGCTGATTCTGGTGACCGCTACGTCACCGACGGCGAGCGGCGAAGGCAAGACGGTCACGTCGATCGGACTGACGCAGGGGCTGGCGCGCATCGGCAAGAAAGTGATTATTACCTCGCGCGAGCCGTCGCTCGGCCCTGTGTTTGGAATGAAGGGCGGAGCGGCGGGCGGCGGAGCTTCAACGATCGAACCGGCGGCCAAGATCAATCTGCACTTCCACGGAGATTTTCATGCCATCGCCGCGGCGCACAATCTGCTGGCGGCGCTTGTGGACGCGCATCTGTTTCACGGTAACGATTTGAACCTGGACCCGGAGCGAATCACCTGGCCGCGAACGATGGACATGAACGACCGGGCGTTGCGCGACATCATCGCGAGCGCGGGAAGCAAGAAGGAAGGAGCCGGGCGGCGTACGGGGTTTGTGATCACCGCGGCTTCGGAAATTATGGCGATTGTCGCGCTGGCGAAGGACCGGGCGGATCTACGGCGGCGCCTGGAAAATATTATTGTTGGCGTTACGCGAACCGGCAAGCCCGTGTTCGCGAAAGATCTGCAGGCCACTGGCGCGATGATGGCGCTACTGACCGAGGCGATTCAGCCCAACCTGGTGCAGACCGTCGAAGGAGTGCCTGCGTTCGTGCATGCGGGGCCATTCGGAAATATTGCCCATGGTACGAGCAGCGTGATTTCGCAGGAAATGGGCTTGTGGCTGGCGGACTATGTCGTGAACGAATGTGGGTTCGCCTCGGATCTGGGCGCGGAAAAGTACATGGACATAGTTTATCGCTCGACGGGAGTGAGTCCGGCGGCGGCGGTGCTGGTTACGACGGTACAGAGCTTGCGAAATCAGGGCGAAGGCGATCTGGAGAAGGGAGTCCCGAACCTGGTGCAGCACCTGCAAATTCTCCGCAAATTTGGACTGCCAACGGTGGTGGCCATCAATCGTTTTCCGAAAGACACCGATGCGGACCTGGAGCGGCTGGAGCGCGCGTGCGGGGAAAATGGGGCACTGAGCGCGCACCATACCGCCTTTGCGAACGGGGGAGCGGGAGCGGAGGAGTTGGCGCGGCGCGTGGTGGAGGTGATCGAGAAAAATCCGGGGGTTCGGGCGAAACACATTTATGGGCTGGATGAAACTCTCGAGGCAAAAATCCAGAAAGTGACGCGGGAAGTGTATGGAGGCGCCGGCGTGACAATCAGCGAAAAGGCCAGCGCCAAGCTGCAGGACTTTACAAATTGGGGCTTTGGCAAATTGCCGGTGTGCATCGCGAAAACACAGTATTCGCTTTCGGATAATCCGAAATTGATGGGCGCGCCGAAGGGGTGGGTGCTGAATGTCACCGACGCGACACTCTCCACCGGGGCGGGATTTGTGGTGGTGATTTCCGGGAACATGATGTTGATGCCAGGGCTGCCGAAGGTTTCACGGGCGGTGGAGGTGGATGTGGATGCGGCCGGAGAGATTGTGGGAATTTGAGGAACGAAGAAGTGAAGGTTTGGAGTCGATTTGTAGAGAG
>DATLVJ010000494.1:0-5124 GCA_035577585.1 Candidatus Limnocylindrales bacterium | reverse complement strand
TTTTCCGCCCGAGCCTGCCAATAGGCCACGCGATCAGCGGCAGAAAAATGGCACAGCCTAGAGTCATCCTCCAGTCCACATAGAGGAGCACTGAGAGAAAAGCGAAGAAGGAAAATGTCTGGCGAAACACTTCGGCGAGATATTCGGAAAGCGCAGGGCGCGCCCGTTCGACATCATTGATCACGGCGGACATAACCCGCCCGGCCGACTGTTGTTGGAAGAATCCGATCGGCTGGCGAATGATTTTGGCGTACACCTCATCCCTAAAATCTGTCAGCGCGCGCAGCCCTGCAAACTGGACCAGCGTGCTGCCGCCAAATTCCGCCAGTGACTTCACCGCAAACACTACTAGCAGCGAGATGGATACAACTGCCCACACGTTATGAATACTGTGTGGAAAAAGGTGGTTCAGGTAGAAAGTCGGTCCGTGGGGAATCGCGAACAGAACCACATTAGAATCCGGCGCCGCGGGATTCAGCACCCGGTCAATGATCGGCTTGATCATCAGGCCAATCACCGCCTCCGCCACGCCCACCACCAGCAGCAGCGCCACGCCCAGGGCCATCGAAAACCGATAAGGCGCGGCATAGCTCGACAACCGTTTCAATTGTGGCGACAGAAAGGAACCCACTCCCCTGCTCCTGACAAATTCACGGAACACCCACTAGGTACGCTATGCGGCAGTGCGCGGTGTGTCAAGTTTTCGGGGGAAGTTGGGAGCGGGTCAGTTCCCATTGCTCTAATGACCAGAACTTGTAGATTCGGTCGATGCAAATTACGAAGGTAGCTGGCAACTCAGGGATAAAACACATGGACTAATTTCCACAAACCATAGTTCAATATGTTGATAATGCCAGATGTCCCCCATTCCCAGATCGTGGAGGTTGATGCGCGGGCATCCCTTCGTAGCTATTTGACGTTGGGAACAATCTTTCTGCTACTCACACTCTTCGGACTGTTTGTTGCTATCAAAACCACGGCACATGACTGGAATTTTGTATATATCCCTGCGGCGATTGGGCTTGGAGTTGTGCTTTGGTTGAGGACAATTCGGCTCACGATTGCGGACGGCGAGCTTTCCTATCACACGCTTTTCGGTGTTCGCTCCATTCGCATATCGGACATCGAGAAAGCCGAGACTCAGTTAATCGGAACCAGCAAGGGTCAGTACCGGGCCCTGGTAGTCCATCCTTATCCAGCATCGACGCGAAAACAGTTGCGCGTGCATATCGGAGCGTTCTCGCGGGAAGACTTAGGCCGACTATTCGATCTACTCTCCCCGAAGTTCAAGGGACCGCGCAACATTGGAGTTTACACAGACGAGAGTGTATGAGGATCATCGGGCGAGACTCAACCGCTCACTGGCCAACTCCTGATTGCGTTCGAATCTGATGACGCCGCTTACCGGAAGGTTTGCCGTGCGGACCTCGAAGTCCAAACGGAGCTAGCTACTTGTCAATGTCGCGGTGGCTGACGCGCGTCGCGAACTTGTGCTTCTCCAGAGCCTTCTTCAGCCATTCGGCCATCATCACCGAGCGGTGCTTCCCGCCGGTGCAGCCGAAAGCGATGGTCAGGTAGCTTTTTCCCTCTTCTATGTAGTGCGGAATCAGGTAGGTCAGCAGCCCCTGCATGCGGCGCAGAAATTCCCCGGTCTGCGGAAATGACTGGATGTAGCGCCGCACCTTCGGGTCCTGGCCCGTAAACGCGCGCAGCTTGGGCACAAAATGCGGATTGGGCAGAAACCTGACGTCGAACATCACGTCGGCGTCCGTCGGCACGCCGTACTTGTAGCCGAAGCTGACCAGCGAAACCAGCAGTGGGCGCTTGGTCTCCGAGCGGAAGCGCTCGTCCACGAAATGCCGCAACTCGTGCACGTTGAATTGCGAAGTATCGATCACCACATCCGCCAACTTGCGGATCGGCTCCATCAGCGCCCGCTCGTGCTCCAGGTTCTCGCGCACGGAAAAAGCGCGGCCCAACGGATGTGGCCGCCGCGTCTCGCTGTAGCGCCGCAGCAGCGCGTCTTCATGCGCCTCGATAAAAACCAGAATGATAGGATGCTCTTGCCGCAGATGCCGCAGCAGGCCGGGCAACTTCTCCAGTTGCTGCCCCTCCCGCGCATCCACCAGCAGCGCCGCGCGCGCGAAATCGCCTTCGCCCGCCGCGTGCAGCTCCGCAAAAATCGGAATCAGCTCCACCGGCAGATTGTCCACGCAGTAGTAGCCCATGTCCTCGAACGCCCGGAGGACAGTGCTTTTCCCGGAACCCGAAAGCCCGGTAAGGATGACAAGTTGGCGGCCGGCGGCCTGGCGTGCGCGAGGTTTGCGTGCGGAGCGCTTCTTCACGATGGCAAAGGCCTAGCCTTTGACCCGGCGCTGGTGGGTGCTGGGAATGCGCATATCCTCGCGATATTTGGCGACCGTGCGCCGTGTCACCTGGATGCCCGCTTCTTCCAGCTTCTTCGCGATCTGGTCGTCGGTCAGGGGCTTCGTCGGCGTTTCTTCATCAATCATTTTCTTTACCAGCCGCTTCAGCGTCAGCAGCGACATCCCTCCGCCCTCCGGCCCATTCACCGCTTCGCTGAAAAACGAGCGCAGCTCGATCACGCCCTGCGGCGTGTGCGCGTACTTGTTGGCAACGGCGCGGCTGACCGTCGAAGGATGCACGCCGACTTCCTCGGCGACTTCCTTGATCATCATCGGCTTCAGCTCGTCCTGTCCCTTGTCCAGAAACTCCGGCTGCCGCGCGATGATGGACTGGCACACCCGAAGAATCGTGTGCTTCCGCTGTTCAATATTCTTCATCAACTGAATCGCCGCCGTGAACCGTTCTTTCACGTAGTTGCGAACTTCTTTGTCGGCCGCGTCGCGGACCAGCAGCCGCCGGTAAGTGGGGCTCAGCCGAAGCTGCGGCATGTCGTCTTCGTTCAAAAAGACCTGCCAGGCATCATCCACCTTGCGGAAGTACACATCGGGCTCCACCAGCCGCGGTTCGGTTTTGTTGTAACGCAGCCCCGGGCGCGGATCGAGTTTCTTGATGGTGTCAATCGCGTGCTTCACAATGTCCGTCGGACGGTTCAGCGCGCGAGCAATCTCCTTCAACTGGTTCGATTGCACCTGCTTCAAATATTCCGAAACGATCTGCTGCGCCAAAGTATTCGTCGGATCAAACGCTTTGAGTTGCAATAGCAGGCATTCGCGCAAATCGTGCGCGCCGACGCCAATCGGATCGAAGTCCTGCACCACGGCGATCGCATCCTCAATGTCGTCCTGAGAATACTTCCCGTCCTGCGCCAGTTCCTCATTCGAAGCCATGAGGTACCCGTTCTCATCAAGGTTGCCAATAATATTCTCAACGAGTTGGCTGACGGCATCGGAACAAATGGTGACGCTGAGCTGCCACGTGAGATGATCGGTCAGCCCCGCGGGAGAAGAAAGAAACTTTTCAAAAGATGGCCTCTCGCTGACTTCCCGTTCCTGCGACTGCCCGCCGTCCCCGCCGGTATCCAGATACTGGTTGAAGAAGCTCCCCACATCGAATTCGTCAAACGGATTCGCTTCTTTTTTCTCCGGAACTTTTTCCGTCTCCGCCTTCAGAAAAGTTTCGTCGCTGTAGTTGTCGCTGACCGTCGGCTCTTCCGAAAGCTCCTCCAGCACCGGGTTCGCGATCATCTCCTGGTTGATCATCTCGCGAAGTTCCAGGCGATTCAGCGCCAGGACGCTCACCATCTGCACAAGGCCGGGCGTCAGAATCTGCTTCTGCGTCACCCTGAGGTTAAGTTTGAGTCCTTGCCAGGCCATGGTTAGCTTGCTCTGTCCTTAGCTTAGTCCTAATTCAAGCGGAAGTTGTCTCCAAGGTAGACCCGACGGACTTCCGGATCGTTGCTCAATTCCTGTGGAGTACCCTTCTTCATGATTTTCCCATGATTCACGATATAGGCGCGGTCTGTTACGGTGAGAGTTTCCCGGACGTTGTGGTCGGTGATCAAGATGCCGATGCCCGAGCGGCTTAATTCCCGGATCAAATCCTGTAAGTCCTTCACCGTCAGCGGGTCAATCCCCGAAAACGGCTCGTCCAGCAGGATGAAGGAAGGCTGCAGAGTCAGCGACCGCGCAATTTCCAGGCGCCGCCGCTCGCCGCCGGAGAGCATGTAAGCCTTGCTATGCCGCACGGTTTCCAGGCCCATCTGCGCCAGCAGCTCTTCCAGGCGGTCGCGTTGTTGTTCGGGTGTCAGCGGCAAGGTTTCCAGAACCGCGAGCAAGTTGTCTTCCGTTGTGAGTTGACGGAAAACAGAAGGCTCCTGTGGCAGGTAGCTTATGCCGCTCCGGGCCCGTTGAAACATTGGCAGGTCGGTGATCTCTTCTTCGTTCAAGAGGACCCGGCCGGAGTCCGGCCGAGCCAGTCCCACGATCATGTAAAAGGTAGTCGTTTTGCCCGCACCGTTTGGCCCCAAAAGGCCAACTACTTCGCCTTGAACAATTTCCAGTTCTACATTGTCAACGACTTTGCGTCCCCGGTAGGACTTGCTTAGGTCGACGCCATGGAGTGTGGGCATTCCGCATCACGCGGGATCGCTGGGCGGTCCCTCTATCTTTGAACTCGGTGCTTGGTAAGAGTACGCAAGCCATTTCCCGAATCCACGACGATGGTATCATCCGCTCTATAGAAGGTCAATTCGCGGCCGGTTGTAGTACCTTCAACGGGATCGAAAAGCGTTGGAGTTCCTCCCGTAAGCACATATTTTTCCTCTGCGGCAGTGTACAGCCCGCGCTCCGCCGTGCCTCGGCGGTCGCCCTGCTCCACCACCACCCCACCCGTTCCCACTGCCCGGCTGATTTGCGACGTTCCTCCGCTCCCCTGCTTGTCCGCCCCGGTCCGCGTGAAGAACAATTCCAGCTGCGGCGCGCGCATTTTCTGGTCCGCCGATTGCACGAAGACATCTTTTTCCAGGTGCGCCCGATTCTCCGTATCCCAATACGTCAACAACCCGGAGGAAATATGCCACACCGGCGCGGACCCGGGGGTCGCTCCTGGCTGCGGTGCCTGCGGAAAAACGGCCCGCACATTTCCCGTGGCATTCAAAGTGCGCGACGGACGCAGTAGTTCAATCGTCTCGGCTTCCAA
>DATLVJ010000493.1:0-16511 GCA_035577585.1 Candidatus Limnocylindrales bacterium | reverse complement strand
AACTTTGAGGAACAGTTCGAAGCCCGCGTGGTGCGCCCCTTCGTCGAGCAGTACCTTTCCGGCCGCACGCCGATCGCGTGCACCAACTGCAACACCGACGTCAAATTCGAGCCGCTCCTGCGCATGGCCCGCCAGATCGGCGCCGAGCGCCTGGCCACCGGCCACTACGCCCGCATCCGCAAAAACGAATCCACCGGTCGCTACGAGCTTCTTCGCGCCCGTGACGATTCGAAAGACCAGTCTTATTTCCTGTGGGGTTTAACGCAGGAACAGCTTTCGCGCAGTGATTTTCCTCTCGGTGAACTCACCAAGGAAGAAGTCCGCAACGTCGCCCGCCACGCCAATCTTCCCGTCGCTGAAAAGCCCGAGAGCATGGAACTCTGTTTCGTGCCCAACGGCAATTACGTCCAATTCATCCACGCCTATTCCCGCGCGGAAGGAATTGCGGTGAACAACCGGGGAGGCGACATCGTTACCGAAGACGGCGCCGTCATCGGACGCCACACTGGCGTGCACAATTACACCGTCGGCCAGCGGAAAGGCCTCGGCTTCGCCGCGGGCAAGCCCGTCTATGTCCTCTCGATCGACATGGAAAACAATCGCATCATCGTGGGCGAGGACGAAGCCCTGCGCACCAGCACCTTCGAAATTGAAAATGTAAATTGGATTTCCATCGCCGAGCCAACGACGCGGGTTCGCGGCCAGGCCAAAATCCGCCACAAGCACGACCCCTCGCCCGCCATCATCGAAGCGCTACCCAACAACCGCGCCCGCATTACCTTCGAATCCCCGCAGCGCGCCGTCACCCCAGGCCAGGCCGCCGTCTTCTACAACGGCGACACCGTCCTGGCGGGCGGCTGGATCAAGTAACCCTATTTGGAGTGCGGTAGCTCTACTACCGCTTTTACGATTTCAACCATCCCACCCAAACTAACCACCTGTCATCCTGAGCGTAGCGAAGGACCTCAACTTATGCGCTTTCCCTGTATGTGAATTCGAGAAACCTCCGGCGACACCGCGGCCAGCAATCGTGTTTTCACTTTTTCTGGTTTAGGAGTTTTTGCAAATACTTAGGAGGGTGCGCGAACCGCTCATCAAGGTTAGCTCAGCTCATTCGGCGAGCCGCTTAAAACTCAGAGTTCAGATAAACAGTTCGTCTTCCTGCTCAACCGATGGTTCTTTCCCCGGAGACGCGGCCCGCCGCGAGCGCAGCACGTCGAGCCCGATCTTGATTCCCTGCACGATTGCGGACGCCTTCTGCACCGGCGCCCAGAAACTCCGCCGCACCTGCGAACCCGCGTCCTCCACTGCTTCGAGCGTGCCGGTCAGGATGCGATCCACCGCCACCAGTTGCCCGCGCAAACGGTCCGACGCTTCCGTGGCGATCTTGTCGAACTTCTGCGCCTGCGAACGCGTCATGTAAACAATGTGTGCCGCGTCTTCCACCAATGCGGAGATTTTCGGCTGCGTGTCGTCCAGCAGAATCTGCGTGCGCGTGAGGATCGGCCCCACGCGCGAGTGCATATCGCCCACCATTTTGTTCACCGATTCGGTGGTCTTCTTCAATTGCAGGTACAGCACGATCAGAATGGTCGTCTGCACCAGCAGCGCAATCGCCGCCGCAAGAATAAATACCTGCATCGTTATTTGCATACACACCCGACCCTCTCCGCAACCTCAGCGGAAAAACCCAAGCCACCCCGGGAAATTCTCAGGACTTCGATTCGCGAAGAAATGCTTCGCGGCCCGCATCCACTGCCGCGGACAGCGATTCCCGCTTGCGCGAAGCCACGTCCTTGCCGCGCTCGATCAATTCGTCGGCCCGTTCGCGCAACTCTTTCGCCTTCTTTTGCGCAAATTCCCGCCCATCATCGGCGCGCTTCGCCAGATACTCGCGCGTATCTTCGCCCGACTTCGGCGCAAACAGGACGCCCATCAAGGCGCCAACTCCGAGTCCCACCAGAAAGTAACTCACTTTGCTACCAACGTTGTCAGCCATAAGAGCCTCCACGCATTGAACGTAACATACGCATGTGAACCCCGCAATACAACATAACCGCCAAATCAGGACTAAACAGGTTAGGGCGTATCTTGATGCAGCGACAAATGTTGCACAATCTTCTCGGCCATCTTTCGCGGCAACATCCGGCCCAATTCTTCCGCGCTTGCCTTCTTCAGGTTGGCCACGCTGCCATACCTTTGCAGCAGCCTTTGCGAGGTTCGCGGTCCAATGCCGGGTATATCCAATAGTTCCGAGTGTGTTTGACGCGCCCCACGCCGCTGGCGATGAAAGCCCACGGCAAAACGGTGCGTCTCATCGCGAATCTGTTGGATCAGATGAAGCACCGGCGAATGCCGCTCCAGAATTACCGGCTCGTCTTCCTGCCCCAGCACAAACAGGATCTCTTCCTTCTTCGCGATGCTCGCCATCGGCTGATTGATGATTTGCAGTGACTCCAGCGCTTGCGCCGCCGAATGCAACTGCCCCAACCCGCCATCAATCAGGATCAGGCCGGGCAACGCCTTCTTTTCTTCCTGCAGCCTTCTATAGCGCCGCACCACCGCTTCGTACATGCTGGCAAAATCGTCGTTCTGGGCGCGCTCGCGTCCTCCCGGTGCCTCATCGCCTCGAATGATAAATTTCCGGTAGTCCGATTTCTTCATGCGTCCGTTTTCCCAAACCACCATGGACGCCACCGTGTCCGTTCCTTGAATGTGCGAAATGTCAAAGCTCTCGATCCGCTTCACCTCTTCAGGAAGGTTCAGCGCGGATTGCAGCGCTTCACCAATCGCCTTCGACGTGGGCTTCAGTACGCGAAATCTTTGCTCAAAAATATGTTTTGCGTTATTTTCCGCGAGATCCAGAAACGCGCGCTTGCTCCCCCGCTGCGGCGTGAAAATCTCCACTTTGTGCCCCGCGCGTTCGCTCAGCAATTCGCCCAGAACTTCGTGATCCTCGAAATCGATGGGCACGTGAATCATCTTCGGCAGGTATTCAGCTTCCAGGTACAGCTGTTTCAGGAGCGATGGCACAAATTCGTGAGGATCAAAATCCTCCAGGTCTTCCCAGTAAAATTCCCGCCGGTCCACCACCCGCCCCGCGCGAAGGTGAAACAAATTCGCCGCCACCAGCGGCGGCTCCGCGTAATACGCCAGCACATCCGTGTCGTCGCCCTGCGCGGATGCAATCCGCTGCCGCTCCTCGATGTCATCCAATGTTCGAAGCAGATCGCGATACGAAGCCGCCTCTTCAAAACGCTCGCCCTCCGCCGCGGCCAGCATCCGCTCCTCGATGCTCTTCATCAAGTCCTGCCGCCGCCCTTCCAGAAACATCCGCGTGTCGCGCACCGCCTCCCCATAGCGGGCATCCGTGGTCAATCCCTCCGCGCAAGGCCCCAGGCACCGGTGAATGTAATACTGCAAACAGGGACGCGGGTGAATCTTCGTCAGGTCCACATAACACGAAGGCACCAGAAACCGCTTGTGAATGAAGTGCAGAATGCGCCGCGCCAGGCTCGCCGGAAAGTACGGCCCAAAATATAGCGAGCCATCCTTCTTCACCCGCCGCGTGAAATAAACCCGCGGATATTTTTCGTAAAGCGTCAGCTTGATGTACGGGTATGTCTTGTCGTCCCGCAGCATGACGTTGAACTTCGGCTTGTACTGCTTGATGAGATTGTTCTCGAGCGCCAGCGCCTCGCGCTCGTTTTCCACCAGAATCGTTTCCAGGTCCGCGATCTCCCGCGCCAGCGAACCTGTCTTTGCATCCACCCAGCGTGATTCCAGAAAATACGACCGCACGCGATTCCTCAGCGAGCGCGCCTTCCCGACGTACACCACCTTCCCCGCGGCATCCTTGAAGAGATACACCCCGGGCAATTCAGGGAGCGATGCTGCTTTTTCGCGGGGGTCCATGGAATTGAAGCTGCGCGGAGAATTCTTTCAGCCGCTTCTATCATCTTAAGGTGGATTCCACTCCAAAGAGAAACACCTTCCCTCTCGGCCGGCTCGTTCCAACAGAACATGGCACTGGGGCAATGGATCCAGTTTCCATGGTGTGCCTCCTTTCGGGCGGGGGGCAAAGTCCGGAAAAGGGAAGATAGTAGCCGGTTGTCTAATTTTAGACATACGCGGTCTAACGGTTCTCCTGCCTCCCGAATAATTACAGGGTGCTCCGTGCCGTTCGGTGTTATGCTGCAAGCAACTCGGCGACGCCAACTATTCCACGCGTCGGTTTCATCGCCCACCGGGCACTGAACCTCCTTCGCTGCTCTCGAGATTGCCCACAGCAAAGCCTCAGTGGAAAAGAGCTCATCATGGAGCGTCTTGCACGCGCGATTCTGTCTCGAACCGGCCTGGTTTTCGGCAGATCCTTTTTCCCACTGTTTGCGATTGCCATCATTCTCGGCGCAGCCCTTTGGGGGCCATGGGTCAGCTTAGGAGCCACGGTAATCGCCATCGCCGCTGCTCTAAGGACGATATGAGCTCAGCGACCAGCAACATCCCCGCCACAGCAGTGTTGAGGCCTGGGCGCCTTCTTTCACATCCGCAAGACTGGCACTGTATCCTGTTCCACTTCTTTTGCCTCTCGGCCTACGCTTGTGCGTTCTGGCTGTATCTTCATCCCACGGTAGCCAGTATCACCGGCCCGTGGTCTCGCGCCGCTTTTGTCCTGGCGTCGGCCTTGGTCCTCGGCTGGATTTCCGGAATTGATGTCGGCGTCAATTTCCACAACCATTCCCATCGTCCCATCTTCACTTCGCCAGTCTTGAATCGCTGGTTCGGCCGGTTCTGGACCTTCTCCGGCGGCTGGCCCTCATTTTTCTGGGAATACTGCCACGTCACGATTCACCATGCCCGATTGCTAGCCGATGACGATTGGACTTTGCCCAAACATACTCCGGACGGAACTTTCGAAAACTTTCAACGCTATCTCTTCACCCACTGGCCCTGGCGCATCTCGATACATCTTTGGAAAGATTTAACCGCCCGCGAACCCCTCCGCCGCCGCTCGCTTCGCGAACTCGCCATCTTTCTTGCTCTCTGGTCGATTCCCTTCTGGATCGATCCAGTCATGGCGGTATTTCTGTGGGCTTTTCCTCACTGGATCGCCAACGCCTTCGTCATGAATTCTGGCATGTACGTCCAGCATGCGGGCTGCGTCCCGAAAACTCCCGCCAATCCGGTCAGCCACTCCACCGTATTCGTGTCGAACTTTTTCAACCTCACGATGTTCAATATCGGCTTTCACTCCGAGCATCACGATCACCCCAGGGTTCACTGGTCGGAACTCCCCGAACTTCACCGGCGCCTTAAGCAGGAGTTGATTGACGGCCGCGCACACGTAGTTCCCTACGGCAATTACCACGCGGCCTTCCTACTCGCCGGCGACGCCGCCCGCCAAAAAGGGTTCGCCGCACAGGACACCCGGTACAAGGCAGCCGATAGCGATTGACGTATTGGCCTGGCAACTCAACCTGGAATAAACTGAATCGGAGAAGAGGAGCCACTCCGTTGACTCAGACACGATCCCTGCGCAATCTCGCCGGCTTGGCGCTCTGCGGCGCGTGTCTTTGCGCCATGCCCCTCCCCGCGCAGGATCCGCCGGCCGGCGCTCCGCCCCAGCCCAGCCAGCCGCAACCCAAGCCCAAGAAAAACGTGGATTCCGCGGTGAACTCCGCTCCGGACCAGCCGCAATGGGATCCCCTGCGCGCCGAAAAAGACCTCGACGTCGGCAAGTACTACATGAAAAAGGGCGACATTGATGCCGCAATCGACCGCTTCGAAGACGCCACGACAGCGAAGCCCGGCTATGCGATCCCCTTCCTCTATTTAGGAGAAGCCTACGAAAAGAAAGGCAAGAAAAAGCCCGCTGTAAAGGCCTATCAGCGCTACCTCGATCTCTATCCCCACGCCGAAGACGGCGACAAAATCCGCAAAAAAATCGAAAAGCTCAACAAAGAAATCGACAAAGAAAAAACCAAACTCTAACTCTCCACCAGTAGCGGCCACCTTCAGGTGGCCAAGCTTTAATGGATCAACGCCAAAGTAATTTGTCATCCTTCAGGCCGCGTCTTTTGCGGCCTGAAGGACCTCAACCGATCCGCCTTGCAATATTTGGATGTTGAGATCCTTCGGTTCCGATCGGAATCGGGGCCTCAGGATGACAACGGGTTGCGGCACTTTTTTGCTACTCGAGAATGACTCACCCAGGAAAGCTTCGCCTACCGCGCCATCCGATCCAGAAATTTCCTCGCCGTCCCGAAATGCTCGTACCGCTTCTCTTCCGCCCTAAATTCCGGCGAATGCGAAATCAGGCTGCACCCCGACCGCCGCGTCGGATGCTTCACGTGCAGCATCTCGTGATAAAGAACGTACTCCACCACAAACTGCGGCACGCCCGGCCGGTCCATCCGCCTGTTCAACACAATCTGATTCGGTCCCGGGTCATAGCAGCCAAATTGCCTGCGCCACGCGCGGCTGCTCCACGCGATATGCGGCCGCTCCAGTTGCCCCGAAAAATATTTCTCATTCAATTGTTCGAAGAGCGCCACGAGATCGTGATGATCGCCCTGGGCGGACATCTGCGCGGGACGAATCCGCCGCCGCCGCAAATGTTGGATCCGGCTGCGTGTACGATCCGACCGCGCATACTCCAGATACGGCCTCACCAGCGCGCGCGATGGCCGCCGGCGAAGCACCCGCGCCAGCAAGAGTGCCGCCGCCCCTTCCAGCACCACCAGCGGCGCCCGTTGCAATAGATCGGAGAAGCGAACGTAGTAAACATCGCCCCGGCGGCGCAACGTAATCACCAGGCTGCTGTACGCGTAAAACTCCACATGGAATTGCGGCGGCCGCCCTTCACAACCTATCCGGGTAAACATCCGTTGGAACAACGCTTCTCCGCCTGGGACGCGGGACCCCACTTTGCCGCGCGGACTCAATGCTTGCGCCTCAATTCTTTCTCCGGATCGGTGGCGGCGCCGCCTTCTCTCTGGCTTTTTCCGCTTCTCTCTGCGCGTCCTCGGTGCCTTCCACCGCATCGTCCAGATTATCTTTGTAAGCCTCCAGATCCGGGCCGCCGGAGGCGTACTTCTTCAGAGTCTCCAGAAAGCCCTTCGACTTCGTCGCCATCAGATCAATGCCCTGCCGGATGTTGTCCTGCTTCTCCAGGCCAAGCTGGATCAGGTCCGCGGCATCATCCACGCAGCCGATGTAGGAATTCATCAGGTAGTTGAGCATCTCCGTGTGCTTGTTCGACGAAGGATGATCCAGTTCGTACTGGAATTTCGTCAGCCGGTCTTCCGCAAAAGTCAGGAACAATTTGATCCGGTCGTTGGTCGTCTCGGCGTCGCGGACCTTTGCCGCCTCCACGCTGGAGAGATAATCCTTGTCAGGGCGTTGCGCGGTTGCGGGTAGAGGAAGGCCGCCCCAAACACCGATAGCCGCGATTAAGCTCAACGCCGCAACTAAGATTCTTCGCTTCATGGTTTCGCCTCGGCCGCCGGAGGCACTTTCACCGGATCTTTCGTTCGCCGTGGAAACAGCAACCGGATCAAGGCATCGTCCGTCTCGATCAATTCCTTTCGCACGATTTCAAGTGGCGGACGAAAATCTTCCGGCGCCACCAGCAGCGTGTCTTCCACTTCGCGAATCCCGCGCCGTACTTCCAACTCCAATTGCCGGTAAGCTCCGGGATGCCGGTCCGCATCCGGCTCCTGTTTCTTCAGAAGCTCAAACGCTTGCCGCACGTTGTCCCGGTACTTTTCAAAGATCAGCCCCACGGCACCGAAATCGCCGGCTCTGCTTGCTGCCGTGGCGGCATCAAATTCGGCCGCGCCCAGCTTCTGCAATTCCTTCACTTTGGCGCCGGAGTGAGTCGCCCGGTCAAAGTGTTCCTGGAGTTCTTTCAGTTTATCCGGTGCTGCGAGCGTGACGGCGCAAAAAAGCAGCGCGGCACCCACCAGCACACACAACCGGCCGCCTCGTCCGGCCCGCCGGTCATTTCTTCTTCTCCGCCCGTTTTTCGAGGACATGGATCCGCTGGTTCGCCTGCCAAACCTGGTCCGGATGCTGGTTCTGGTCCAGGTCCAGAAATTTTCGATACGCGTCCAGGGCGGGTTGAACCTGATTGAGTTTATCGTAACAAAGCGCGCGAATAAACCACACGCCCGCGCCCGGTTTTTCCAGCTTATCCACAACGTCATAACCCGCCAGCGCGGCGCCGTAATTTCCGCCCTGGTAAAACGTCGCGGTCAGATCCTTCCAGTAGACGACGTTGTTCTTATCAAGTTGAACCGCGATTTTCAGTTCCCGCTCGGCATCCGGAAACGCGCGCTTCTGCAGGTACAGCCTCCCCAATCCGCCGTGCAGTTGCGCATCCTGCGGCGCCAGCGCACTCGCCTGCTTCAGTGTAACGGTCGCCTCATCCAGTTTATTCTGTCCAATCAATATATCGGCTCGTAGCCGAAGCCCCGCCAGTGAAGGCGCTTGGCCGCTCCCTGTCTTTTCCGTTGCCGCCAGCGCTTCGTCAAACTGCTTGTTCGCGACCAGAAGTTGCACAAACCGCGTCTGCATCGCGGAATCGTTTGGGTCCGCCGCGAGATAGTTCCGGTAAGCCTCTACCGCCTCGGGCTTGCCCTGAGTGTCAAGGCTCAGCGCCAGGCCGCGCAGCGCCGCCAGAGACTTCTGTTCGCTTCCAAGAACTTCCCGGAACTTCCGCTCCGCCTCGGCTGGTTTCTTCAGCCGCAGATAAACTTCACCGAGGTGAATCAAGGCTTCTGTGTCGGAACTGTTCAAGTGCGAGGAGGATTCGAAAGACTCGGCAGCTCCCGCCAAATCACCCGAACGCTCCAGCGACACGCCCAGAAGAAAGCGCGGCCGGCTCTGGCTAGGCAGTAGATCCACTGCCCGGCGCAGCGGCGGCACGGCCGCGGCTGGATCTTTCTCCAGCAGTAAGATTCCTAGATTCAGCTGTGCCTCCGCCATCTTCGGATCCAGCGCCACGCAGCGTTCGTATTCGGCGCGCGCTTCCTCCACTCGATTCAGCCCGGTGTACGCGTAAGCCAACTGGAAATGCGCGAACGCCACATCCGGTTTTTCCGCAAGAAATTTCTGCAGTGGGGGAATGGCCGCTTCAAAATTATTTTTGTCCAGCGCTGCTTGCGCCTCGTCCAGCAGTTCGTTCAATGGATTCTGGACTTTTTGAGTCTTCGCTGATGGAGGTTTCCGGGTGGGATTTTGCGTTTGCTGCGAACTCGCAGCGGGAATAAATGCGAACAGCGAAACAAAAACCGCCAGTGACATTCTTTGCCGCGAATACTTTCGCATCACGGCTCTCGCGAAGCAGGCTTGCCGTTTTCAGGGCGTGAAATTGCCCCCGCATCGCCCGCCGCCACGCCATTACTTCCCGGACGTTTTGCCGCGCCGTTCCCGTTCGCGAGCGCCTTCGCCAGAAACCGCCCGGTGTGCGACTGCGCATTCCGCGCCACCTGCTCCGGCGTTCCCGTGGCGATAATTTTTCCGCCTTGATCCCCGCCTTCCGGTCCCATATCAATCAGCCAGTCGGCCGACTTGATGACGTCGAGATTGTGTTCAATCACCAGCAGCGACGCGCCGGATTCCAGCAGTCTGCGAAACGCTCCCAGCAGTTTCGCGATGTCGTCAAAGTGCAGGCCGGTGGTCGGCTCATCCAGAATGTAAAGCACGCCCTGATTCTCCGAGCGGGTAAGATGCGCCGCCAGCTTCAAACGCTGTGCCTCCCCACCGGATAAAGTCGTCGCCGACTGCCCCAGCCGCAAATAACCGAGCCCAATCTCGTTCAGTACCCGCAGCTTGGAGACAACCTTCGGCACATTCACGAAAAACGCCAGCGCCTCGCGCACCGTCATTTCCAGCACGTCGTGCACATTCTTTCCGTGGTAGCGCACCTCAAGAATGCTCGACTTAAAACGCTGCCCTCTGCACTCTTCGCAGATCAGCTCCACGTCGGCCAGAAACTGCATTTCGACCGTCACCGTTCCGTCGCCCTGGCACGTCTCGCACCTCCCGCCCGGCACGTTAAACGAAAAATGCCCCGCCGCATATCCGTGCCGTTTGGCGTCGGGCGTCTCCGCAAAAACGTCGCGAATCGCGTCAAACGCCTTCATGTACGTTGCCGGATTCGAGCGCGGGGTGCGGCCAACCGGCGATTGGTCCACGATGATCACTTCCTTGATCTGTTCGTCGCCGTCCAGCCGGTCGCAGAATTCCTTGATGCTCGCGCTGTTGCGCTTCGCCAGCAGCGCCCGGTACAGCACATTGTGCACCAGCGTC
Organism: Candidatus Limnocylindrales bacterium; assembly: GCA_035577585.1. Taxonomy (GTDB): domain Bacteria; phylum Acidobacteriota; class Terriglobia; order Acidiferrales; family UBA7541; genus Acidiferrum. The sequence continues at coordinate 6,197 of DATLVJ010000493.1, read as the reverse complement.
GATTTTCCGGAACCGCTCACTCCGGTCACCACCGTCAGCGTCCCCAGCGGCAGCATCAAATCCACGTTCTGCAGATTATGCAGCGTGGCGCCATACAGCCGCAGAAATTTTCCCGTCGGCTTGTGCCGCGTGGCGGGAACGGGAATGCGCGATTCGCCGCTCAGATACTTTCCGGTGATGGATTTCGCATCCTTCAGAATCTCGTCGTAGGTTCCGGAAAACAGCAGCTTCCCGCCAAGTTCGCCCGCCCCTGGCCCCAAATCGATCACCCGGTCCGCCGCCTGAATCGTGTCCGGGTCATGCTCCACCACCAGCACCGTGTTGCCCAAATCGCGCAACGATTTCAGGATGTCGATCAGGCGTTGTGTGTCGCGGGGGTGCAGCCCGATCGACGGCTCGTCCAGCACATACATCGCGCCAACCAGATGTGACCCCAACGATGTCGCCAGCTGGATGCGCTGCGATTCTCCGCCGGAAAGCGTTGAGGTCAATCGGTCCAGTGTCAGGTAATCGAGCCCGACTTCATCCAGAAATTGCAGCCGTGTCCGGATCTCTTCCAAAATCTTGTCCGCAATTTTGCTCTGAGCTTCCGTCAGCTTCAGTTCCGCAAAAAATACTCGCGCATCTTTCACCGTCAGTTTGCAAAGATCGGTGATGGACTGCCCCGTGATCCGCACCGCGCGCGCCTCCGCCCGCAGCCGTGTTCCCCCGCACTCCGGGCAAGTCGCGTACCCGCGATACCTGCTCAAAAATACGCGCACGTGCAGCTTGTATTTCTTGCGCTCCAACCAGGTGAAAAACCCCTTCACGCCCTCAAAATCATTTTCCGGATCGCCTTCCAGAATCAACCGCCGCTGCTCCGCCGTAAGTTGCCGCCACGCCACGTTCGTCGGCACGCCGCGGTCCTTGGCCCATTTCTTCGCTTCCTGCAACAGGACGCGGTATTTCGGCTTGGTCCAGGGCTCGATCGCGCCGTCGTCCAGCGATTTGCTCGGGTCCGGGACCACCAGGTTCAAATCAAAATCAATCGTATTGCCAAACCCCTGGCAACGCGGGCAGGCTCCGTACGGATTGTTGAAGGAAAACAGCCGCGGCTCCGGCTCCTGATACAAAGTCCCGTCGTTTTTGCATTCGAACCGCTCGTTAAACGTCACTCGTTCTGCCGCTTCGCCCGCTCCATCGCCCACAAATTCCAGAATCGCTTCCCCGCCCTCGCGATAACAAATCTCGATGGAGTCCACCAACCGCGACCGCGATTCGGGGTTTACCGCCAGCCGATCCACCAGCACCCACACTGGCTTCGTAAAATTCACATCCAGCAAGCTTTCCGGCGAGGAAAACTCATGCACGCGCCCGTCTTGGTACAACCGATTGAATCCCCGTTTCTGCAACTCCACAAGCACGGAGCGAATCGCGTCCGGCGTTGCAGGCGCCGCCTTCTTTCGCGAGGGTTTCTTTCCCGCACCGCTCAGCTCGGCCATTGGCATTCGCAAAAGATACAGAATGTAAAAGCGCCGCCCAGCCTTTAGCGCCAGCACGCGAGTCGCAATCTCATCTGGCGAATCCCGCCGCACTTCGCTGCCGCACTTGATGCAAAAGGTCTGCCCGCACCGTGCAAACAAAAGCCGCAAATAATCGTAGATTTCGGTGGAAGTAGCCACTGTCGAGCGCGGGTTCCGCGTCGAATTCTTTTGCCGGATTGCCACCGCCGGCGCAATGCCGGAAATCTCGTCCACATCCGGCTTTTCCATGCGCTCCAGAAACTGCCGGGCGTACGCCGAAAGCGACTCCACGTATCGCCGCTGCCCTTCCGCATACACCGTGTCAAATGCCAGCGAAGACTTTCCCGATCCGCTCACACCCGTAACCACCGTCAGCGCGTTGTGCGGTATATCCACGCTCACGTTCTTCAGGTTGTGCACACGCGCTCCGCGGATGCGCAAAAACTCCTGTTGCTCGAGGATGGGGGGTAATGTTTCGGTCGTGGCCAAAGGTAAGCCCAGACAGCGCGCTTTCCGCACACTGCCTAAACTTCAAAGTATACGACTCCGCAGGAACCCGGGCAAATCGGCCCGGACGACAAAAACCGCGGCGGCTTATTGCTGCTGCAGCTTGATGCTGCCAATTCCGCCGTTAACCGAAAGATGAATGGTCGTCGGCGATTTCCCATACGCAGCGTTCACATACTGCCCGCCTTCTTCTTTCAGCCCGTGGGTATCAATCGACCCAAGTCCCCCGTGCACGGTGGCCACCACTCCCACATCCCTCGGCAATCGGATCGTCGCCTCGCCCACTCCGCCCTGAATCTCCGCCTGCAGGTCTTTTGCCCGCTCGCCGGAAAGATCCACGTCCGCCTGCCCCGCGCCAATGTTTAACTCCAGTCGGGTCAGGTCCACCTTCGCGAAGCGAAGAACGCCGCGGCCCGCGCCAATATCAATTGACAAATCGATGGGAATTGAATCGTTCACCTTCAAGGTCCACGTGTTATCGGAATTGGTGATCAGCGTTCCCCCGCCACCCTGTTCTATGCTCAATTCGCCCGCACCGTTGCTGACCGAGTATTCAATGTTCGGCGCGTTCCATGAGCTGCCAAACGAAAAATCCGCGTTCAACAGCGACTCCGCCCCGCCGCTCATCGCCAAATCTCCCGCCGGCATCTTCACCGACATGCGCACGAATTTTGCGTCCTTCTTGTCGATCGATTCCACTTTGTGTGACTTCGACGTAGAATGGTGCGGCCACTCTCGCGAAGCGTACGTATGTCCGCGCCAGATCAGCCCGAACAGCACCACCAGGAATAACAGCGTCCCCAGGACAGTGCCGATCGGAAACACGGATGGCGCTTCGGGATTGCGCAACCGCTGCGAGCGGTCCCAGAACATCCCAGCTCCGGCAAAAATCAAAATCAGCGGCCAATACTTCCCCACCACCGGCCACGGCTCAAAATTGGGGAACTCTCGCGAAAGCAGAATCAATCCGCCAAACGCGATCAGCAGGATCGGAAACACCACCGACCCGCTCCGCACACCACGATTTTCAGCCATTTCGAGCCTCTCCATCCATCATGTACGCAAATTTCGCCAGAATGTTCCGTTCCGCCCTGCGGGCATCGTAAGTCCCCAACAACCCAACGTCAATTTACAACTTCCCAAATGCCTATGCTAGAGTTCGCAGAAGCACCCGAGGGACTCCCATCATGCCGAAGTTCGATCGCATTATTTGGATTGTTCTCGACAGCGTAGGCATCGGCCCCCTCCCCGACGCCGCCGACTATGGCGACACCGGTCGCAACACTCTCGGCCACATCGCCGAATATCGGCCCGTGCAGATTCCCACTCTCGTCGAGCTAGGCCTCGCCAACATTGCCCCGCTAAAAAATCTATCCCCAGCCCAGCTTCCCAAAGCCTCCTACGGCAAAGGCGCCACGCACTCTCCTGGAAAAGACACCACCACAGGCCATTGGGAAATGGCCGGCGTCTGGCTTGACCAGGCCTTCCCCGTTTACAAACATGGGTTTCCTCCCGAAATAATCGAGCCATTCGAAGAACAAATCGGCCGCAAAACGCTTGGCAACAAACCTGCCTCCGGAACCGAAATCCTGAAGGAGCTCGGCGAAGAGCACATCAGCACCGGCAAGCCCATTGTTTACACCTCGGGTGACAGCGTTTTTCAAATCGCCGCCCACGAAAGCGTCATCCCCGTCCCCGAACTTTATAAAATGTGCGAAATTGCGCGAAAACTTCTCGACGGCAAACATCGCGTCGGCCGCGTGATCGCGCGCCCTTTCGAAAGCGCCGCCGGCCACTTCACCCGCACCTCCCGGCGCCATGACTACGCTGTCGATCCTCCCAAACCCATGCTGATGGACGTCCTGGCCGAAAATAATATTCCCGTCTTCGGGATTGGAAAAATCCATGACATCTACAACGGCCGGGGCGTGGATGACTACGTCACTACAAAATCCAACACGGATGGCATGGAAAAATTAACCGCCGCGCTTCAGCAACGTCCCAACGGCCTCATCTTCTGCAATCTCGTGGATTTCGACATGCTCTACGGCCACCGTAAGGACATGGAGGGATTCGCCCGTTCGCTCGAAGAATTCGACACGCAACTCGCGCCTTACCTAAAATTACTCGGTGCAAAGGACTTGTTGATCATCACCGCCGACCACGGTTGCGACCCCGACCCCCGCTGGGAAACCACCGACCATTCCCGCGAGTACGTCCCCATTCTGGCGTACACCCCTGCCCAAAAATCAGGCGCAAACCTTGGCACCCGCGCTACTCTCGCCGACATGGGCCAAACCATCGCGCAAAATTTTGGCGCCGCAATCCCCCACGGCGCCAGTTTCTTGTCAGAATTGTCGTAGCAATGCCTTAGCTAATCACTTCCCCGAAACTCCGCTGGCCGCCGTCGGCGCGTAATACCCGTTTCTTGTCCGCGCGACAAGCTTCCCATGTCCCCGCGGGGGAATCACGTCCACACGCACCGTGCGGAACGTTCCATCCTTCGCCCCGTTCGACGGATAATACGCCAACGTATACTGGTGCCGGATATCGTGCGCCACCTGCTCGCAGATCGCATGCACATCGTCCACGTTTTCCGGGAAAAACGCCAGCCCGCCGGAAGCCTGCGCGATTTCAGACAGCGCTTTCCGGGCGTTCTTCGCGTTTCTCTTGTTTTCCTGACCCAGTACCCCGATCGTATAAATCACCGTCGACGTTTTCTGGATCTCTCGCAGCGTTTTCTCCAGCGAATTTCGGCTGGTGTTATCCTCGCCGTCGGTAACCACCAGCAGCACCTTCTTCTCTTTCACGCCCTTCTTCAGGTGATCCAGCGACCCGATGATTGCGTCATAGAGCGCGGTGCTGCCCCTCGAATCAATTCGCTCCAGCGCCTCTTTTAACTCCGGGATGCTGTTGGAGAAGTCCTTGTCAAGGTCCAGATAGAAGTCGTCGTTGAAGTTCACCACGAACGCTTCGTCCTGCGGATTGCTGCTCTGCACCAGCGTAAGCGCCGCCTCGTTCACCCGCGGCCGCTTGTCTCGCATGCTGCCGCTGTTGTCGATCACCAGGCCCATGCTGACCGGAATATCTTCGCGCTTGAAGATGGATAGTTTCTGCTCCACCTTGTCTTCATACACACGGAAATTATCCTGGGTCAGGCCGTCCACAAACTTCCCGCGATCGTCGTTCACCGTCGTGTGCAGCACCACCAGGTTAACGTCGACCTTGATGCGGCCGCCCGACTGCGATCCGCCGCTTTCCTGTTGTCCCGGGGGAGGCGGGGGAGGGACCGCTACCGGTAGCTGCGCGAATGAACCGCTCGCGGCAATCAGTACAGCAAGCAACAGGCAGGCAAAGGCCGGCCCGAATTGCCGAACGCGGCTGAACGTCTTAGTGAGCCGGTGCGTAGTAACCGGTCTTGGAATAGGTAGAGAGGGGTGGGAGTCCCTTGGGGGCGCGCAGTTTGATCTTAATCTTCCGCCACCGCGCGTCGTGAGTGTGATTGCTTGGTTTGTATCCCAGCACATATTGGTTGCGCAGCTCCATGCCGATTTTCGATGCAATGTCCGGCAGTTCATTTAGATGCTCGACAGCGAAAACGCGGCCACCGGTAAGTTCCGTAACCTCGGAGAGCAGTGTTGGGCCGTTCAGCTCTTCCGGGGTTCGGTTCCGGTAACCAAGCGGGTCGTAGATGCCGATGGCATAGAGCTGGGTGTCGGCTTCCTTGACCAGCCGCTTGATGTCGTTCTCGTTGTACCTGCTATGATTATCCCCTCCATCGGAAAGAATCAGCAAGGCGCGCTTGGCGTTACGTGCACCCCTCATCTGGCTCAGTCCCAGATAAATGGCGTCAAGCAGCGCCGTGCGCCCCTTCGGCGCCGTTACCATCATTCGGCTCTGCAGGTCTTCCACGCTGTTCGTAAATGCACTCGTCAGTTCCGCACGCTCATTAAAGGTAACCAGGAAAAATTCATCCGCCGGGTTCGCGGTCTTGAAGAAATCCAGCGCGGCCTCTCGCGCCTTGTCAATCTTGTTGGACATGCTGCCGCTGAAATCGAATATCACCCCGATGGAAATTGGCACATCTTCCGAAGAAAACGCCACAATCTCCTGCTCCACGTTGTCCTCATACACCCGGAAGTTGTCCTGTTCCAGCCCGGTTACCAGCCTGTTGAATGGATCTGTCAC
>DATLVJ010000492.1:0-4231 GCA_035577585.1 Candidatus Limnocylindrales bacterium | reverse complement strand
GCAACGGCACACTAAACGAGGAGTGGTTGAGGATTATGTCGGGGTGTTTTGGGATGCGTATCTTGTCGAAGATTATTTCCTTCAAGCGCTGCTATTCGGCGAGTTCTGCCGCCGGCCCCACGCGTTTCCTCGCGGTTTGTTTGACATTATTCTTTCTGACGCTGGTATCCGCTCGCCCGGTCCTGGCAAATTGCGAAACAATTCCCGCCGGAAAATCGTTCTGGGTCCGTTTGCTGGACCCGGTCGCGTCCTACAGTTCCAAGCCGGGAACATTTATCCGGGCGACTTTGATTCAGTCGCCGGACTGCGATGGCGCGCCGGTTTTCCCGGCAGGACTGGAAGTGGACGGCCAGGTGGTAGCCGCACGGAAAGTTGGCTTGGGCATTGTCCACGAAACCGCGTCGTTGGAAATCATTTTCGACCGCATCGTTGCGGCCGACGGAAACGTGCTTCCGATCGCCTCGCAGGTAATGGAGGTGGACAACGCGCGGGAAACCGTCCGCAAGGGCAAAATCCGGGGGATCCTGGCCACCTATACGCCGCAGGGCCGCATCACGGACGGCCTGGGTCATCTGCCATCGTTGAATCCCTACAGCGCGCCGAGTTTGATTGTCTATCGCCTATTCACCATTCTTCCGGAGCCGGAAATTTACCTACCTCCTGGCGCCAACCTGCGGCTGCGATTGAACGTTCCCCTTTACGTGGGTGACCAGCCGGAACTTCCCCAGGTTTCTTTCCAGATGGACGAAATGGAACGCGGCGACGTGGAGATGCTCCTGCAAAAAAACACCACACGCACGTACACCGGCAAGGGAAAAGAAGCCGACCTCGTGAATGTGCTTTTCCTGGGTTCGCGCGAGCAGATGGATGGGGCCTTTCGCACTGCGGGTTGGATGAATGGAGACCGCATTTCAACGCGCAGCGTGCTGCGGGAATTTCAGGCCTTTCTGACCCTTTCGAACTACCCCACCGCACCGATTACGACGCAGTACCTGCAGGGGCAGCGCCAGGAAGTGACGTGGCAAAAGAGCTTTAACAGCTATAGCCGGCGCGACCATGTCCGTCTCTGGGAGGAGCCCGGAACCGTTCTCGGCCAGGGAGCCTGGCTCGGCACTTATTCCCGTGAGACCAGCGCGGCCCTTTCCATTACCCAGCACAAATTTATTCATCACCTCGACCGCAATCTCGACGATGGCGTGAACATGCTGGTGCGGGATCTGACTCTCGCCGGCTGCGTTAAGTCTGTGCAACTGCTTCCGCGGCCCGAATTGCATAGCACCTTTGTGAATGCCACCGGAGACGAAATGCGCACCAACGGCGCGCTGAGCGTTGTTCAACTCACGGACTGCGCGAATTCTCCGGCTGCCTATTCACGCGCGAACCCCCTGATCCCTGTTCGTCCCCATTCGCGGCTGGTTCGCTATCTCCGCACCCAGATTCTGATCTATAAGGGCGATGTCTTCCGCGGAAACCTCATTTATAGCGGCTACTACGTCGGACGCGTGTGTATTCGTGCATATCGATTCCGGCACCAGCATGGGCAAGAAGAGGACGCGGATGGCTTACCACTCAGCCCCGTCTCTCCGGACAATCTGTTTCCGGAATTTGCCTTCAACGGCGCCGGGGCTGCGCGATAGCTTCCCGTCCTGTTATTTCTGATGCCGTGGCCTCCGCAGCTATGCGCGGGGCCGCCCCACGAAGTTCCATTTGCCCCAGGCAAACGATTCGTGTTCCGGCTGAAAGTAGCGGTTGGCTAATTGCGAAATTTCCTGCGGGCGTCCAAGCCAGTTTTCGTAAGTCTGGCGTTCGTTTTCAATCATGGTGGCCAACGCATCCAGTTTTGTGGACAGGCGCCGAGCCAGCGGATTTTCTGATATCACGTGCACAAAACGAAGGAATGGCGTCCGCCAGGGCTCTACGAAAACCACGTGGCCGGAGGGTCGCAAGACGCGCTTTAGTTCGGAAAAAACACGCTCCAGATCGTCCGGCAGAAGTGGCAAGTGGTGCAATCCGCCCTGGATGACGGCGGCATCTTTGCTCTGATCCGCAAAGGGCAGCTCACGGCAATCGCCCGCGGTGCAACGCGCTTCCCCCGTGTATTCCGCCAGCAATCGTGGGGATAAGTCCAGGCCTTCGATATTCCGGAAGCCTAGGCGGGCCAGAGCGTGCAATCCATTGCCGCGCCCGCAAAACAGCTCCACCACATTCGTTTCGCGAGGCCATTCGTTGACCCCAAGGCGGCGCAATCTTTCCGTAAATTTACGGATTTCCTGTTCGGGGGTTTCGAACCGAAGATAGGCCGCTTCCCAGGGATCGATCCCGTTCCGTGCGGCGCTCTGATGTGAATCCGTCATTGAGTTAGAACGTTTCCTCGCATCCGGTGTGCTAAAGTTCTATTCGGGAATTGCCACATCGAAGTTTCCCACACTCTTCGTTTTCCGGCGAACTGGAATCTCACTCGCGAAATGCGGACAAATCAGCTGTGGTTGCCAAACCGATGAATTCTTCTCCGCAGCCGTGGCCTCTCTCGTGGATTGCGCGCAGCCATCGGGCACTGGTGTTTGGCCGCAGGGCTCGCGTGCTGGCGGATGCGCTGGCGCCGCTGATTCCGGCTGAGGCACGGAGCATCCTGGATATCGGTTGCGGTGACGGAACGATTGCGAGCCTGCTGGGGGCGCGCCGGCCCGAACTGTCAATTGAAGGAGTCGAAGTTATTCCCCGGCCGACTTGCCGGGTCCCGTGCCGGGCGTTTGATGGAACGCAACTTCCCTTTCCGGATCGCTCCATCGACGTTTGCCTTTTTGTCGACGTGCTGCACCACACGACGGACGTGACGCAACTCCTTCGTGAGGCGGCGCGTGTTTCGCGCGCGTGCGTCATCCTGAAAGATCACCTGAGTGAAAGTTCCTTTGACCACGCGACGCTGCGCGCGATGGATTGGGTGGGGAACCGGCCGCATGGAGTCACGCTGACTTACAATTACCAATCTCTTGGGCAGTGGAAAGAACATTTCGCGGCGTGCGGCTTGCGGGCAACGCAAATCTCTACCGCGCTGCCTATCTATCCCTTTCCTTTTTCCCAACTCTTCGGCCGCAAACTCCATTTCGTCGCCCAGCTTTCTAAAGCATAGAAAATAGGTGTCGCCCCTCCGGAGCTCACGAGGTCTCTCCCAGCACACCCAGCGCTTACGCGCTGGGCTAACTTCTCTCGCGCCTCCGGCGCTGACAGACGGAGAGAATATGTGACCGGGTTACGGTTGGGGAAATCCTCACCCCTGAAGGGGTGAGCTACAGGATCGCGGAGCGCTTGACCAGACGCCGGGAATTGTTTTTTTGCATTTTGGGCAAGCGCCGCTCTTCATCCGGTTCTCCAGTACGTTGTGCCAGGAGCGGCGAATCAGCAGTTCTCCGCAGCCTGGGCAGTAGGTGTTTGCGGCGTTGCTGTAAATGTTTCCTTCGTAGACATAGTGGAGGCCGGCGTCGCGAGCAATCTGGCGTGCGCGGTGGAGAGTTTCCGGCGGTGTGGGCGGCTTGTCTTGCAACTTGAAATCCGGGTGAAAGGCGGTGAAGTGGAGGGGCACGTCCGGTCCGAGATGCGTGAACACCCACTCCGCGAGCCGCTCTGTCTCCGCCGGATCGTCGTTCAGCGTGGGAATCATCAGATTTGTAAGTTCAAACCAGACAGACGTTTCGTTCTTCAGCCACTGCAGAGTCTCCAGCACCGGCTCCAGATGGGTCAGGGTGATTTTTCCGTAAAAACCCTCCGTGAAGGCTTTCAAGTCCACGTTTGCCGCGTCCACGTGATCGTAAATGTCGTGAAACGCTTCGTAGGTGATGTAGCCATTCGTCACCATCACGGTCTTCAGGCCGTGGCGCTTCGCCGCGTGGCAAATATCGATCACATACTCGCCCCAGATGGTCGGTTCGTTGTAGGTGAAGGCGATCGAGTCGCAGCCGTGCCGCAGCGCGAGCAGGGGCACTTCCTCCGGGGGCACGGGTTGCGAGCGGACCTGGTCCTGATGGGATTTGGAGATATCCCAGTTCTGGCAGAAGAAACAGCCCATGTTGCAGCCGGCCGTGCCCATGCTGAAGACACGCGTCCCCGGCAAAAAATGATTCAACGGCTTTTTTTCGATGGGGTCAACTTGCAGCGCGGCAGGAGCGCCGTAGCCGAGGTTGTAGAGCTTGCCGTCCTGATTGACGCGGATGAAGCAGAATCCCGATTGGCCGGG
>DATLVJ010000491.1:0-2832 GCA_035577585.1 Candidatus Limnocylindrales bacterium | reverse complement strand
AGGGACATGGTACGCGGTGGACCGCCGAGACATGTGCATTACGAGCAAGAGGAGTGGTTTTTCTTTCTCGAAGGGGGCGAGGTGATTATGGAAATCGGAGAGCAAAAGATACGGTTGAAACCAGGTGACTCGGTACTTGCTCCGCGCAAGGTGCCGCATGTTTGGGCTTATATTGGGGAGCAGCCTGGACGCATGTTATTCGTATTCACGCCGGCGGCGAAGATCGAAAGCTTTTTCGAGGAAACCAGTAAACCGGACGCCAAGGTAAACGACCCAAGTCGATTCCAGAGACACGGCATGAAGCTTGTCGGGCCGCCCTTGCTGGGCAGTTAGAGTTGGCCCTTCGGCCTGTTTCGCAGAGCAGTCTCTCCAGGCGATTGCACTCACAGCTTTTGCAACCAGGAGTCTTGGTTTGTCGGCAAACCGGACATGTTGATCCTAGTACCCACTTTTCCGGTAAGCGCTAGCGCAGGTGCCAGAGTTCAGAGATCCAGAGAACTTCCCTATTTCTTGGGCCTTGATTCTGGCGGCACCAGGCCGTTGATCCGGTAGTAGACCACCAGCTGGCCATAGTGTTCGTTCGAATGCCCGATCAGGCCGTAAGCTAGGTCGTACAGCCGGTCCAGATGCGGCCCGCCATCATCGACCGTTTCCATCAAGCCTTTGTCGCCCTTGGCCTTGATCTCCGCGGCGCCGTCTTCCACGCACTTCGTCACAAAGGCCACAAGATCCGCCCGGGTCTTCACGCCGACGTCCTTAGGGTCGTCGGCGTAGCTTGACGGCCGCGGTTTCTTCCCCGCGGCGGTATCCGTGAAGAAGTACATGGACGCCGAAGCATGCACCAGGTTCGCGACAAACGTCCGAGATTCCGCCTGCGGCTTGTACGAAAACTTGTCCTCCGGAAAATCCTGCGCCATGGCAATCAATTTCCGTCCGATGTCATTCCACGCCTCCAGCACGCCTTCCGACTGGCTGGGAGCCGGCCCCGGGGCTTGCTTCGGGGCGTTCTGCGCCCGCAGGGGAGCCAATGCAAAACCCACAGCCAACCATACCAACGCAAATCTGGAAAAACGTTTCATCTCTTTTCTCCTTTGAGCGTTGAGGCGAAGGGCTTCCTATCCCCCTTCAGATGTATCGCCTCTCCGGATGTTTCACTGAAGTGGGAAAAAGACAGGCCAACCGGCCGTTGGCCGAATGCCCCCAGCGACCATTGTTTACCGGTCTCAATATTAATCCAGCGAAACGCGCTAGTGTTACCTATTCAATTCCACTTGCCTGATAAGTTTGAACGAATACGTCGAAGGAGGAGCGCTTGGTGTACAAAGGCTCAACTCAGCGGACGCTGATTCAGAAACACCAAGGAGGCTCCCCCATGGAACCTATGTCTTACATCGGACTGGATGTTCACAAGCAGAAGATCAGTTACTGCGTGAAGGACAGCAGTGGCAAGCTTCACTCCGAAGGATCGATTCCCGCGACACGTTTTGACTTTGACTGCTGGATGAAAGCGCTGCCACAGCCGTGGAGTGCGGCGAAGAAGCGCAAGCTCCGGATGCTCCCGTTGCTAAGTTTCGAGACTGGCAGGAGATCACAAACTCAATCTTCTGTTCAAGACCACTCGCTGGTCTGAGACAGCAAATGAAAGTCTGGTTTTCCCCGAGAGGAGCCCCGACTGAGATGCCACCACACACAGCCAAGAATCAGAGGGAATTTACACCCGCGCTCCCCCAAAGCGCGTCAGGAGAGCTCTTGCCCTCTTGACAAAGACCTATCATGGAAGTCGGCTAACCGGACATGTTGATCCTACTACCCAAATCTCCTGTAAGCGCCTAGAACTAGGTTGCCTCTGTGGCCACTTTGAAGAGAAAATAGAGAAACCCCAGTCCGTTTAGGACACCTTGAGTAAATAGTTGGGCGGGTTCTGACCTTCCCCTCGAATCCAGCCAACACCCCAGCAATGCGCACCCAGCCGCTGTAGTTACGCTCAGGGCAAGTTCCATTGCCAGCCCCAGCCGCAAATGTTTTCTAGAAGAGAGCGCTTCCCTTTCCGGAGGCGTTCGACATGAGGTGCGAGTGCGCGGGATACGGTTCCAATGGGAAGCGGGCGGCGGGCAGCTTTTTGCCCTTGCTTTTGGCCTTGTATGCCTGATCGGGGTAGGGTCGGCAAGGGCGCAAAACGCCGATGCACCGTCAGAAAAGCCGTCCGCCACACGCCTGTTGACGGCGGAAGAAGGACGCTCCATCGCGGACGCCGCACTTGGGCAGGAGCAGCCAGAGCGCGGGACCCAGGATTGTTCGCACCTGATTCATGAGATTTACCGGAGCTCTGGATTTGAATACCCCTATGCCAGTTCGTTCGAGCTGTTTGCCGGGAGCGAGAATTTTACGCGCGTGCGTTACCCGCGCGCCGGCGATTTGATCGTCTGGCCGGGGCACGTTGGCATCGTCGTCGATCCGTTGCAGCACAGTTTTTCCAGCCTGGTGAGCACGGGGTTCGATGTGCAGGATTATGAAGGAGCATATTGGAAATCGCGGGGAAGACCCCGCTTTTACCGGTACAAAGTGCAGAATAGCGGCGTGCTGACCGCGTCGAAGAGTCCTGCACCGCGACAATCCTCGAATCCGAACCGCCCGCCAAGCGATGGCACCCTGGTCGAAGAACGCTCCGGCGAACAAAATTCCGCGTTCAGCCGGCCAACGAAGCAGGCATCCGAACGCTCGACGTTAATCTATGGACCGATGGCCCCTGATGAAGTGGCCGAATCGAGCGGGCCGTTTGAAATTCCAACCAGCACGATTGTCGCGGCGGCAGGCAAGCTGCCCACACGCGAG
>DATLVJ010000490.1:0-2237 GCA_035577585.1 Candidatus Limnocylindrales bacterium | reverse complement strand
ATTCGGACATTCTCCTGGACCGACTAGCAGGAACGAGAGAATTGCGGTTCCTGGCCCGGCGGGACACACGAGTCCTCAGTGCAAAATCCGGGTGACACACCAATTTAAAATCGTACGATGGGCACCCGTGGAACGCAAGCGAGTCACAGGAACCGCTGGATATCTGCGATCAGTGAACAGAGGGCAGTAGCGCGCTGGTAGTGGGAGGGCCATTGGCTGTTGCGCAGCGGTAGGCGCGGCTTTTCTTGATTCCGGGGGCGGCGTCGGATAGCGTCGAGAGAGCGGGATGCCTCTCCATCCCGCGAATCGACTGTAGTTTTGAGAATCCAGAGGGAGAGAGACTTGACGAATCCGATCATTACGTTGACGACCGATTACGGCACCAACGACCACCTGGTGGGCGTGCTGAAGGGCGTCATCCTGAGAATCAATCCCGACGTACAGATTGTGGATATTACGCACAGCGTAACGCCGTTTGACCTGCTCGATGGCGCGACGGTGATTGCCAATGCCTATTCCTATTTTCCCCCGCGTACGATTCACGTGGTGGTTGTGGACCCCGGAGTCGGGACGGAGCGGCGGCCGCTGATTGTGAGCGGACAAAATCAATATTTCCTTGCGCCGGACAATGGCGTGCTCTCAGGCGTGTATGAGAAAGAACAGAATTTCATGGTGCGCCACCTGACCGCCGAGCATTATTTTTTGCACCCGGTCAGCAATACGTTTCACGGGCGGGACGTTTTCGCGCCGGTGGCGGCCTGGCTTTCAAAGAACTGGCAGCCGGGCAGCATGGGCGAAGAAATCACCGACTTCAAACGATTTGCGTTGCCACGGCCCAAGGAGGCGGATGGGTTGCTCAAAGGCGTGGTGCTGAAAGTGGATTCCTTCGGCAACCTGATTACGAATTTCCGCGGCGAAGATTTGCCGGACGGCGCCATGCAAAAGGGCGAGATTAATTTACAGGTTGGCAGCCATGCCATCAGCAAGCTGGTGCCGACATTCGCGCACGGGAATGCGGGCGAAGCGATTGCCTTTGTGGGATCAAGCGGCAATCTGGAAATTGGCGTGAACAAAGGAAGCGCGTCGAAGACGCTGGGATTGGGCCGCGGCACTCCGGTCTTGCTGAACAAAGGCTGATACAGAAGGTCCGGTTCAGCGCCAGAGGCGCGATAGATGTTAGCCCACCGCGTGAGCGGTGGGTCCTAAGGTGAGTGAAGTGCGAGCCCCGTAGGGGCGACAGTTTGGGGCTTCAATTCCCATCTGCCGCCCCTACGGGGTTTGTGGCGTTTTGCGAAAGGGTCCCAGGACTTACGTCCTGGGCTAATATCTGTCGCACCTGTGGGGCTACGGGGAGAGTTAGCGGCTGTTTTCGAGGGAGGTCATTTGGGGCGGCTCAGCGTACCTTGTGCGTTGAACGGAGGGTCTGCGTAACGAGCAAAGACCTTCCTAGGCAGAGGTTGGGGCCGGTTGCTTCTGCCTGTGCCAATAACCCAAAGCCGCGAATAAGAGAACACCTGGCACGCCGGCCAGCCCGCAAACGATAAAGAAAATGCCGTAGGCATGAATGAGGCCATGGGTGTGGCTGAGGCTTTCGACCGCGGCTCCGGAAAACCCCTTCAAGATCTTTCCCAACCAGGCATAGGTTGAACTCAAGAGCGCATACTGCGTGGCGGTGTATCCCAGATTGGTGAGACTCGACATGTACGCCACAAGCGCAACGCCTGCAAAGCTGAGGCTGAAGTTGTCACCAACCATGATTAGCGCGAAGAGGCGGATGCTCAAGCCCGCGAACGCGAGAGTTGCAAACGCCGCCGTCGCAGCCGCCTGTAAAACTCCCCCGATGATGAGCGCGCGCATGTATCCAAGTTTCAGCGAGCAGTATCCGCCCGCCGCGATGCCTGCAAACGTAGCGAAGAGCCCGATCGATCCGCGGACGGCTCCAACCGTTTGTTTCGTAAGGCCGAGGTCGTGGTAGTAGGGATTCGCCATCGGACCCATCATAAAGTCCGGTATCCGGTAGAGGCTGATGGCCCCCAACATCACCAGTGCGACCCAACCGTGCGCGCGGAAAAAAGCGATGAACGGGCCTACAACAGCGTCAAAGAAGCGTCGCCAAACCGGCGCTTCGCGCTTTTCATCCATCACCGCGTTCGCGCGTTCCGGTTCTTTTGCAAACCAGGTGGCGATCATTCCAACGGCCATGCACGCCCCGTAGATGCCGTAGGACATGCGCCAGC
>DATLVJ010000489.1:0-5322 GCA_035577585.1 Candidatus Limnocylindrales bacterium | reverse complement strand
CGGGAGGGGCAGCCATTGCCTGGGCCGTTAGAGGTTTTGGTGCATCGAATGTTGGACGCACCCGGCGGGGCGCAAGTGTGACATTTTGTGGCAGCCTGCTGTTGGCGGATGGGCATCTTAGCCGTTGACCGAGTTATAATCGATGGCGATAATTAAGAAAGCACTGGGGGGTGCGTGGATCAGGATTCCCGCGTTACCTTCCGGAAGTCCAAGGCATCAGAGAATTTAGGGGTTTTCAACGCGGCTCGGGGTGTATTCCCGGCTGCATTTCGATCTGCTCTGGGGGGAGCATAGATGGCGTCATTTGTACGCGTAGGAGAGGAACTGCCCGCAGCCCCAGCGCCGGCACCGTGGCGCCAGGAAGGCTGGGCTGAAAAGATCGAAACCGCCGTTAAGAATGGGGCGGAGTACCTCTTGTCCGTGCAAGCCGAAGAGGGTTACTGGCACGGGGAACTGGAAGCCGACACTACTCTCGAATCCGATTACATCTATTACCTCCACGTTTTGGGCAAGGCGGAGCCCGAGAGGATCGCCAAGCTAGCGAATTATGTTCGACAGAAACAACTGCCCGATGGAGGCTGGCCGATCTACCCGAATGGGCCCTCCGAACTGAATGCTACCTGCAAGGCTTATTTCGCGCTGAAGTTGGCCGGGGATTCGCCGGATTCGGCGCACCTGGCGAAGGCGCGCGAAGTGGTTCACCGGTTAGGCGGGCTGGAACACACGAATTCTTATGTGCGGTTTTATCTGGCGCTGGTCGGCGCGGTAGGATGGGAGCTGGTTCCCGCGATTCCTCCGGAGCTGATGCTCCTGCCGAACTGGTTCTACCTGAACATTTACGAGATGTCTTCTTGGACGCGCGGAATCGTGATCCCGATGTCGATTCTGGCTTCGCTGCGGCCGGATTTCCGCTTGCCGGAGCATGCGCGGGTGGATGAGTTGTTCAAGGACCCGTCACAAAAAACGGCGGCCTTCAACTGGAGCAAGCAACTTGTTTCCTGGAAGAATCTGTTTTTGGCGGTGGACCGCGGGCTGAAACTTTACGAAAAGCTGCCGTGGAAGCCGCTGCGGAATAAAGCGCTGCGGGAAGCGAAACACTGGATGCTGGAGCACATGGAGCGGACGGACGGGCTGGCCGCGATATATCCGTCGATGATGAATTCGATTTTTGCGCTGATGGCGATGGGGCACGGCGTGGACGACCCGCTTACGTTCCGCGAGATTAAAGAATTTTCACGTTTTGAGATTGAAGAGGGCGATACGATTCGCCTGCAGCCGTGCGTTTCGCCGGTTTGGGACACGTGCATCGCGATGGTGGCATTGGAAGAGGCGGGGTTGCCCGCGGATCATCCAGCGCTGGTGAACGCGGCGGACTGGCTGTTGACGAAGCAGATTCTGGGCGGCGGCGACTGGCAGATCAAGAACAAGGATGCCGAGCCGGGCGGCTGGGCGTTTGAATACCGCAACGATTTTTATCCCGACGTGGACGACACGGCATTTGTGCTGATGGCCTTGCAACGCGTGAAGTTCCCGGACGAAAAACGGATGGAAGCGGCGCTGCGGCGCGGCGTGCAGTGGCTGCTGAGCATGCAGAACCGCGACGGCGGCTGGGGCGCGTTTGACCGCGACAACGACCGGCAGATTTTGTGCAATATCCCGTTCGCGGACCACAACGCGATGATCGATCCTTCGACGGCGGATGTGACCGCGCGCGTGCTGGAATGTCTTGGGCGATTTGGATGGCCGGCGGAACATCCGGTGGTGCAGAGGGCGGTGGGCTTTCTGACCAAGGATCAGTCGCAGGATGGATCGTGGTTTGGGCGCTGGGGGGTGAACTACGTTTACGGAACCAGCGGCGTGCTGCGCGCGTTGGAAACGGTGTCGCTGACGGCACAGGATTATTGCGCGCGGGCGGTTGCGTGGCTGCGGCAGGTGCAGAAGGCCGACGGAAGTTTTGGCGAGTCGCTGCTGAGTTATGAGATGGAATCCACGAAGGGCCAGGGGAACAGCACGCCTTCGCAGACCGCGTGGGGATTGATCGGTTTGCTGGCAGGCGCGGATCGCAGCGATCCGGCGGTGGGGCGCGCGGCGGAATACCTGGTGACGCAACAGAACGCGAACGGATCGTGGAGCGAAGACGATTTTACGGGGACCGGATTTCCCGGCGTCTTTTATCTGAAGTACCACCTTTATAAGAATTCTTTTCCGGTTTACGCGCTGGCCCGCTACCGCAATCAGGGGCGGCGCGCGGAAGAATATTGCGCATGCAAGTTTTTGCCGAGTGAGTTCAGGTTGCGGAGCGGTTTATATACCAAGCGCGAACGGAGCGCTTCCTAAGCAAACGAATGCGGTACCCCCTTGGCTTAGTGCTGGATTCCGCGAGGTACCTCGCGTCGCGGAAACTTCGTGGTGACAAGAAAATCCCGTTGATACTCTCGCTTGATCCCCTGGGCGGATTCGCAAGCGCCTGCGGCGGAACGAATGGGAACGGCAACGGGACGAACGCGGCGGAAATGCGCGCGATACTGAGCGTGGAGCAATGTCTGACCGCCTTGAAGGAGTGTGATACGCCGGTGGTGGCGATTTGCGGAGGGGAACCGCTGGAGTATCCGGAAATTGCGCGGCTGACGCGAGAGATTCTGGAGCGCGGGAAACATCTTTTTTTGTGTACCGACGGGACGCTGATCCGGCGGCGGCTGCACATGATCCCGCCGTACACGAATTTTTTCTGGAATGTGAAGCTGGATGGGACAGAAGCGGTACATGATGGGCGGGCACGCCGACCGGGCCTGTTTGCCGAAGCGCTGGATGGTGTGAAGGCGGCGAAGAACGCGGGATTTTTTGTGGTGGTAACGACGACGATTTATCCGGACTCGGATGTGCGGGATGTGGCTTCGCTGTATGAGCAGTTGCACGCGGTACATGTGGATGGATACACGCTTTCGCCGTACTATCCCTCGCGGCAGATATGCCGGAATTCGGCGGCGGCATTTCATGAAAAGATGCGTCAGAGATTTCGCGAGGCGAGCGATTTGTTGAACGATTTCAACCTGTTGACTTCGCCGGTCTACCTGGAGTACCTGCGCGGGGAGCGGGAATTGGATTGCTGCGCGTGGGGAAGTCCGGTGTATGGGCCACAGGGATGGGCCGCGCCGTGTGGGCAGCTGAATTATGGCTACGAGCAGGAGTACAAGAGCTTGTTGGATAAAACGGTGTGGGAGAATTTCGGGCGCGGGATGAATCCGCGATGCGAGCCGTGTTCGAGCCCCGCGGGGTATGAGACCGCGGCGATTCTGGGAATGAATCCGAAGGCCGGGGATTTCTGGAAGATGATTGCGTGGCAACTGCAGGGCGGCCTGGGCGAAAAGCGCGAGCGCAAGGCATGACGACACTGGTGACAGGAGCGGCGGGATTTCTGGGGAGCCACGTGGCGCGGCAACTGGTGGCGCGCGGGGAATCGGTGCGCGTGCTGGTGCGGGCTTCGAGCAGCAACCGGGCGATCAGCGATTTGGCGCTGGAGTATGTGACCGGGGATTTGCGGGATGCGGCTTCGCTGGACCGCGCGATGGCGGGTGTGAACCGGGTGTATCACGTTGCCGCCGATTACAGGTTGTGGGCGAAAAGGTCGCAGGATATTTACGATTCGAACGTGGGCGGGACGAAGAATCTGCTGGCGGCGGCGAAACGCGCTGGGGTGGAGCAACTGATTTACACGAGTACGGTGGCGACGATTGCGGTTGACCGGCCGGAACTGCCCGATGAGTTTACGGACGCGAAGCTGGAAGAGATGGTGGGGCATTACAAGCGTTCGAAATGGATGGCGGAACGCGAAGCGTTGCAGGCGGCGAAAGAAGGATTGCCGGTGATTGTGGCGATGCCGACGACGCCGGTGGGCCCTTGGGACTGGAAGCCGACGCCGACGGGAAAAATTATTCTGGATTTCCTGAACGGGAAGATGCCGGGGTATGTGGAAACGGGCTTGAATTTTGTCGGAGTGGAGGAATGCGCAGCGGGACATTTACTGGTGGCGGAAAAGGGGAAGGTCGGCGAGCGATATTTGCTGGGAGCTGAGAATCTGACGCTGAAGGGGTTGCTGGATGTGCTGGCGCAGATAACGGGATTGCGGGCGCCCGGAATGAAGATTCCGCATGGGGTGGCGCTGGGTGTAGCGTATGTAGACACCGTATTTTCGCGGCTGGTGGGGAAGGAGCCGCAAATTCCCGTGGAAGGTGTGAAGATTGCCCAGCACAAGATGTTCGTGAATGCTTCGCGGGCGCAGCGGGAGCTGGGGTTTCAGCCGGGGCCGGTTGTGGCGGCGCTGGAACGCGCTGTGCGGTGGTATCGGGCGAACGGATACGTTTCGGCTCGAAGGGCGAAGAAGATTAAGCTGGCCGCCTAAAATGAAAGTAAATGAGGTTAATAAGGTAAAGGAAGTAAAGGACCAGATCGTAGCGAGGAATTGCGGATGAAAGTTTTGGTTACATTTGCGGTGGAGGCGGAGTTCGCGGCTTGGCGGAGGATGCGGGCTTTCAACCTGATTGATTATCAGGGGTTGAAGCTGCGGAAGACGGTGGTTGGGACGACCGAGATCACAGTCCTGATCACAGGCGTGGGTTCGGAAGCCGCGGTGCAGGCGATGGATTTGATGATGAGAATGGCGGATAAGGAGCAGTATTTTGACGTCTGTGTTTCTAGCGGACTGGCGGGAGCGCTTTGCGAAACGTTGAGTGTGGGAGACGTCATTGCGCCGAAGGAACTGATCGTTGAATTGAAACATTCCGGCCACGGCACTGAACGGCTTGAGGTGGATGTGGAACTGCGGCAACTGGCGTTGGGGCGGGGTGCAAAAAATGCGAATTGCATGTTTACGACGGATGAGATTCTGGTGAAGGCCAGCCAGAAAAAATCCTGCGCTTCGCGGGCGCAGTCGGTGGACATGGAAAGCTTTGAAATTGTGAAGGCGGCGTCGGCGTGGGGAGCGCGGAGCGTGGTGATTCGAGCCATCAGCGATGCGGCGACGGAAGACCTACCGATTAATTTCAATTTGACGCTTTCGGAGCAGAAAGAAGTGAGCATTCCGAAAGTCTTGATGGAGCTGGCGAAGAATCCGCTGGCGTTGCCTTCGCTGATCCGGTTTGGAAAGCAGAGCAAGCGGGCCGGGGGGCTGCTGGCGGCATTTCTGGAAGGCTATTTGAAGGATTTGGCGAGCGTGGGGAGTTCGAAGCAGGTGAGCGAGGCGGCGTCGCGATGAGCGGCTCAGGGACCATCGTGGAGCACGTGCGGATGCTGGGGCCGGTCCCCAAGACCATGCGCGCGGGTGTG
>DATLVJ010000488.1:0-6106 GCA_035577585.1 Candidatus Limnocylindrales bacterium | reverse complement strand
CGTCCCGTATTCAATCATCTGCTGCGCATGAAAAGTTCCCTCGCGCCCCGTAAATCCTTGCACCAGCAGCCGCGTTTTTTCACTAACCAGCACGCTCATCGCGCACCTCCCGCCAGCGCGACGACCTTTTGCGCTCCATCTTTCATTCCATCCGCGATTGTGAAATTCAATCCGCTCTCGCGCAAAATCTGCTGCCCTCGCTCCACGTTCGTTCCTTCCATCCGCACGACTACCGGAATGCTTACGTGCAAATCCTTCGCCGCCGCCACCACGCCCGTGGCCAGCACGTCGCACCGCAAAATCCCTCCAAAAATATTAATGAACACCGCGCGCACCGCCGGATCGCTCAGCAGAATCCGAAACGCATTCTTCACCTGCTCCGCCGAAGCCCCCCCGCCCACATCCAGGAAATTCGCCGGCGAACCGCCCGCGTACTTGATAATGTCCATCGTTGCCATCGCCAGGCCCGCGCCGTTCACCATGCACGCAACGCTGCCGTCCAGCTTGATGTAGTTCAGCCCGTACTTCGAGGCTTCCACTTCCAGCGGATCCTCCTCGTCCAGATCGCGCAGTTCCCGCAAATCCTTGTGGCGGAACAACCCGTTGTCGTCAAACGTCATCTTCGCGTCCAGCGCCATCAATTTCCCGTCACCCGTCACCACGCACGGATTAATTTCGAGCATCGAAGCGTCGGTATCAATGAACGCCCGGTATAGCGCCTGCAAGAAAGGAGTAGCCACTCCAGCTAGCTCGCCCGAAAGCCCCAGCCCGAACGCTATCTTCCGCGCCTGATAAGGTTGCAGCCCGACAGCTGGGTGAATGTGCTCTCGCAGAATGGCGTTTGGATTGTCCTTGGCCACCTCTTCAATTTCCATGCCGCCTGCGGCGCTGGCCATAAACACCGGCCGACCCGTCTCGCGATCGATTAAAAGTCCCAGATAAAGTTCGCGCTTGATGTCCAATCCTTCTTCAATCAGCAACCGCCGCACCACGCGTCCCTGCGGTCCAGTCTGCGGCGTCACCAGCGTCATCCCCAGAATGTGCGAAGCCAGTTCCGCCGCTTCATCCGCCGAGCGCGCCAGCTTCACGCCGCCGGCCTTGCCGCGCCCGCCGGCATGAATCTGCGCTTTCACCACAACCACCGGCGACTTCAGCCGCTGCGCCGCTTCCCGAGCCTCTTCCTTGGTGAACGCCACTTCGCCCCGCGGTGTCGTAACCCCATAACGCGCAAGGATGGCCTTTGCCTGGTATTCGTGGATCTTCATTTGAGGTTCTGCCTTTTCGGGCGGCCCCGGCCCAACCGGAACCGACATCTTGTGCGACGATGGAACACGGCACCGATGTTAGAATTTGAGGCTTCGCAAAACAGTTAAGTTTACTTGACTCGCGCACCACGAGCAAGGCGAGCAAACTCCTGGGCGAATGGAATGAACAGCGCTTTACAAATTTTGATTGAAACGGCGGAGGCTGGGCGCAAGCTCTCGCGCGCGGAAGCCGAAGGCTTGATGGAAGAGCTTCTCTCTGGGCGGATCGCAACGCAGGAGATCGTGCGGATGCTGCTGGCATTGAACCGGCGGCCGGTCAGCGTTGAGGAACTCTCCGGATTCGCCCGCGTCATGCGGAAGTACGCTGCTCCGGTATTTGCTCCAGATGAACCTCGCCTCACAATGCTTGTGGATACTTGCGGCACAGGCGGCGACGAAACCGGTACATTCAACATTTCCACGGCCTCGGCGATTGTGGCGGCTGCGGCCGGCGCTCGCGTTGCCAAGCACGGCAATCGCTCCGTCAGCTCCCGCAGCGGCTCCGCTGATGTTCTCGAAGCCCTCGGAGTGCGCATCGATCTGCCGATGACAGTCGCCGGCCGCTCCGTCCGCGAGATCGGCATCGGCTTTCTGTTCGCTCCCGCAGCCCACGCCGCCGCTCGCCATGCCGCCCCCGCGCGCCAGCAAATCGGCCAGCGCACCATCTTTAATCTCCTTGGGCCGCTTACAAATCCTGCCGGCGCCGAGGCCCAGGTGCTGGGCGTTTTCTCAGCCGACGTAATCGACACTGTCGCGGCAACTCTCGCCGAACTCGGCACCCATCGCGCTTTCGTCGTCCACGGCGCGGGCGGCCTCGACGAAATTTCCCTTTCCGGGGAAACGCAAATTGCCGAAGTCCGCAACGGCAGCGTGCGGCGATTCATCGTCGCCCCCGAAGACTTCGGTATCTCTCGCTCCCCCCTCGAAGCCCTCCGCGGCGGCACGCCTCAGGAAAACGCCACCCTTATTTATTCCCTCCTCGCTGGTGAACCTGGGCCCCGGCTCGACATCGTCCTCGCAAACGCCGCTGCCGCCCTCGTAGTCACCGGCATCGCCGACAATTTCCGTACCGCCACCGAACTTGCGCGCCAGGCGATCACCACAGGCCAAGCCCGTGAAAAACTGGACCAACTTAAGAAATTCTCAAACCGACACATCGCCGGTATGTAGCGGCCACCTTCCGAGGCGGGCGCCTTTTCGTCGCGCAAGCACACTTTGCCATTCGAATCTCCGCAACTCCCTTGGAACGCCATCCTCCGAACGGCGTTTCTTGGCCTCACCCACAGGTGATGCGTACGCCAGTCTTAAGGCTTCGCCGGACTCTCCACCCCATTATGCGATTGAATTAAATCGTGAATCCCCCAAGCCGCAAGCCCCGCTCCCGCCCCGGCCAGGATGAAATACGCCACCTTCGTTCCTGTGGACTGGCCCGGTTTCTCGGTACCACTCCCAGCGGGTGGAGGAGTCCCCGGTCCGTCCTCCGATTCCAGGTAGATCCGGTACGTCTGCCCCTCCGGCAAGGCACGAAACTCCTTCCCGTACACGAAATCCAGGCTGCCTTGCCGCGTCGTGATCTGTAGCACCTTGGGTGCAAACATCAGAATCTGCGCTTGCACCTGTTGCGTACCGTGGACCCGCAATAACGCTCCCTCCGCGTGCACCTCCAGCGGATTGCTTTCCGCCGACCAGACGTATACCGAGCCCGCTTCTAAATCGATGTGCGCTCCGTCGCCGCTGCGCTGCAAAATCGCGGCGCTCTTCTCAATCATCGTGATCAGGCTGCCGCCAACACGCGCGCTCAGCTTTCCTTCCGTATCTGTGGATAGTCTCTCTCCCTCAAAGACCGACAACCCCGCGGACGCATCCGATGCGTTCAGGTGCGCGCCATAAGCCAGCGTTAGAATGCCAAGCGGTTTTCCGCCGGCGTAAACCTGAAAGTTGCAGGTGCAGAGAGAGACACAGAGAGACAACGCGAAAACTCCGCGAAGTACTTGCATGACTTACCTCCGAGGGCAGGCAAAGAGGAGGGACAACCCGCGGCAGGTACAATACACACTTAGTACTACTCATGCAATATAATTCTAGTTGTAATACCGTACTTTTATTAGCGGCAGCCTATTACCTATCCATTACTATTTCCTTCCCGAAATGGTACCCCGCCGGCGGCGTCCACATTCAGGCTAGCCCTGACGAAGTAATAGGCGGCCCCAAATTGGCAAGCTTTTGTAGCGGCGGCCTTCTGAGGCCGGCGCTTTTTTGCTTGCTCATGTCAAAGCAAAAGAAAGTTCTTCAGCAACTGTTTCCCTGATTCCGTCAGCACCGACTCCGGATGAAATTGCACTCCCATTAGCTGATACTCCCGGTGTCTAATCCCCATAATGATGCCTTCGTCGGTCTCCGCGGTTACCTGCAACTTCCTAGGCAGCGATTTTCGCTCCACGATCAGCGAGTGGTATCGAGTCGCCGTAAACGGATTCGGCAATCCGCGAAACACTCCACTGCCGTCGTGCCGGATCTGGCTGGTCTTCCCGTGAAACAACTTCGGCGCGCGAATAATCTTCCCGCCAAACGCCGCCCCGATCGCCTGGTGCCCCAGGCAAACACCGAGGATCGGAATCTTCCCCGCCAGTTTCTGAACCAGCTCCACGGAAATCCCGGCTTCCTGCGGCGTGCATGGCCCGGGAGAAATCACGATTCGCTCCGGCTTGCTCTGCGCAATCTGCTCCACGCTGATGCGGTCGTTCCGGTGCACTTCCACTTGGCAGCCCAGCTCGCCCAGATATTGCGCCAAGTTATAGGTGAACGAATCGTAGTTATCGAGCAGCAGAATCACGATTTGCCCTTCCTTTTCCCGGCCACGCCATGGGCTGCTTCCAGCGCCCGCAGCAACGCTTTCGACTTGTTCACCGATTCCTCGAACTCGCCCTCCGGCGTCGAATCGGCAACGATTCCTCCGCCCGCCTGAATATGCGCCACGCCATTCTTGATGACCATCGTTCGCAGCGCGATGCACGAATCCAGGTTGCCCGCGAAATCGAGATAAAGAATCCCGCCCGCATAAATCCCGCGCCGTGTTTTTTCCAGCTCCTCAATAATTTCCATCGCGCGCACTTTCGGCGCCCCGGAAACAGTGCCCGCGGGAAAACACGACATCAACGCGTCAAAGCAGTCCACGTCCTCGCGCAGCGTACCCCGCAAACTGGAAACCAGGTGCATCACGTGTGAGTAACGCTCCACGGTCATCAACTTCTCCGGTCGCACCGTTCCGTAATCGCACACCCGCCCCAGATCGTTTCTCCCCAGGTCCACCAGCATGATGTGTTCCGCGCGCTCTTTCTCGCTCGAGAGCATCTCGCGCTCCAATCGTTGGTCCTCCGCTTCATCCTTCCCGCGCCACCGCGTTCCGGCAATCGGCCGGTAGAAAACGTCGCGTCCCTGCACCTTCACCAGCATCTCCGGCGAACTCCCCACCACACACACATCATTCAGCTGCAGGTAAAAAAGGTAAGGCGAAGGATTCAGCGCTCGTAACTCGCGGTAGATCGAAAAGGGATCCGCTTTTGTCTTCGCGGAAAACCTCTGCCCCAGCACCACCTGAAAAATATCGCCTTCGCGGATGTACTGCTTGGCCTTTTTCACCATGGCCAGGTACTCGCCCCGCTTCAGATTTGAAGCAACCTTCAACGGCTGCCCCTTGCCCCGCGCCGGCTTTCTCGGCTTCTCCGCTGCCGCCGGCTGCTCCAGCATCTCGCGCGTTCGGCGAATTTCTTTCACCGCGGCATCGTATTTGGCGCGCAGGCTCTTCGGCCCGTCGGTATATACGTTGCGCACCACCCACAGACGGTGCTGCACGTGGTCGAACGCTAGAATGCCGTGATAGAACATCAGTACAGCGTCGAACAATCCGATGTCGTCGCGCAATCGTTTCGGCAGCCGCTCGATCAGCCGCACCATGTCGTAGCTGAAATACCCGATCGCCCCCGCCACCAGCGGCGGCAACCCTCGCAGCCGCACCGGGCGAAACCGCGCCATGTGCTCGCGCAGAAATGTAATCGGATCGCGCTCTTCCCAGATGATCCGCTGGCGGCTTTCCAGCACGCACGCCCCGTTCGCGTACCGGAAAATCTCCTCCGGATTCGCGCCGACAAACGTGTAGCGCGCGATTTTCTCGCCGCCCTCCACGCTCTCCAGCAAAAACGAATACCGCGCCCCCTGGGCCACCCGCAGATAGGCGCTCACCGGCGTCAGCAGGTCCGCCGAAAATGTTTCGTAGACGGGAATCAGGTTCCCGCGTTTCGCAAGCCGCTCGAATTCCTGGAACGAAGGCTGAATCATGGCCTCTCTTCACTCAACTCGATTTGATTTTTTTTAATAGTGGAAACTACTCTTGCACATCCGGGGTGGATGGGTCACCAGCGCGTGTTTTCTTCGTTTTTCAGCGCCCGCAGCACGGCATTTCTCATGATGGATTCGGGCGCCCTGCTCTCCATCCAGTGTTCCCACTGCGCGAATCCCTGCGCCAGAAACATCTCCGCGCCGGAAACGCAGGCTAGTTTTCGTGAGGCGGCCAGCCGCAGCAGTTTGGTCCGGATGGGTCTATAGATAAGGTCCATGACTAAAGAACAGTTTAACTCGCTTGCCGCCAACGGCGAAACTTTTTCATGCGGGAACATCCCGATGGGCGTGGCATTCAACAGCGCGTCGAATTCCAGGCTGAGCAGCGCGGAACGCTCGATCGCTTCGCCGCCCGCTGCCTTCGCCAGTTTCCGTCCCGCTTCCGTCCGCCGCGCGCAAATGAAGAC
>DATLVJ010000487.1:0-5018 GCA_035577585.1 Candidatus Limnocylindrales bacterium | reverse complement strand
TTCCATGGTTCCTCGAGTTCCCTTCTATATTCGCACAACGTTCCAGCGCGCACAATCGGCTCACTCCGTCAGCTTCCCCGGCAATGCGCCGAGCACGCGCAGGAACGAGCGGCGATTCTTCATCACCCGCGCAACGATCAGAGCGCCTTCGATCGCCGCCACGGCTTCTTCCGCCCGTTTTCGCGCAAGGCTTGCGGCGAGCCCGGCGTCGCGGGCGACGCGTGCAAAGCGCTCCACCCAGAATTCCATGGACTTCTTCGCGTGCGCCAGGGTTGCCCGGTTATCGGTCAGCGTCAGCGTATCCAACAGGCACCATGCCAAACCGCCGTCGTAAAACTCGCGCAGCCTCCGTGCCATCCGCCGAATGCGTTTCTTCGGCGGGCCAGGTTCCAACGCGGGGGCCAGCACATACTCCGCGAAATGGCGGTCCACTTCGGACTGGATCGCCCCCACCACCTCCTCTTTGCCGCCGGGAAAACGGTGGTACAGGCTGGCCTTCACGAGACCGGTGGCTTCCATCAGGTCCGCGTAGGAGGCGCCGTCGTAGCCCTTCCTGCGGAAAACATCCGTCAACTTTTTAAATAATTGCTCGTCCGAGACCTTGGTTGGCCGCATCTGAACACTTCCTGTGCCTGGATGTACCTAAATTCCTTCCAGTTAGACCGTTCGGTCTAATTATCGCTCTTTTCCAGTTCGTTGCAAACAAATCCTGAAACCTTTCTCCCTTTTTTACATCAAACCACATATATAGACCACTCGGTCTATTATAAACACACTTTCAACGGATCACATCCGTTTGCACCAGGAGGATTCACGATGAATGTCCGCAGTTTGTTGCAGTTCGCCGCGCTCTTGATCGGCCTGTCCGGAATTCCAAGCGGCGTCTTCGCCCAGACGTCCGCCATGAAAGAAGCCGCCCCGGCCGACACCGAACGTGTCACCTACCATTGGGCGCAGGTCGACGGTTTGAAGATTTTCTACCGGGAAGCCGGGCCGAAGAATGCTCCCACGCTCGTGCTTCTTCATGGATATCCGAGTTCTTCGCATATGTTTCGTAATCTGATTCCGGCGCTTAGCGACAAGTACCACATCATCGCGCCCGACTATCCCGGTTTCGGCTACAGCGATTCCCCGTCGCCCGAGCAGTACGCTTACACCTTTGATCATCTCGCGGACACCGTTGACCACTTCCTCGACCAGCGGGGCATCACCAAATATTCCATCTACATTCAGGATTACGGCGCGCCGGTCGGGTTCCGACTGGCCACGCGCCATCCAGACCGGGTGCAAGCCATCATCAGCCAGAATGGAAATGCCTATGACGAAGGGCTCGCTCCGTTCTGGGCCGAATTTCTATACCCTTATTGGAAATATCCCAACCCGACGACAGAAGCCAAAGTCCGCCAGATCCTGACTCCGGAGCTCACGAAATTCCAATACACTCAGGGATTCCGCAATCCGGAAAATGCCAGCCCGGACTCCTACATTTTCGATCAGATGACGCTCGACCGTCCCGGCAATGACAAAATCCAACTGGCACTTTTTTATGACTATCGCAAGAATCCTCCGCTCTACGCTTCCTGGCACGAATACCTGCGCAAATACCATCCGCCGGTTCTCGCGATCTGGGGAAAGAACGATCCTGTATTTCTGCCGGCAGGCGCGGAGGCCTTTGCCAAGGATGACCCGCGCGCCGAAGTGCGTCTGCTGGACACGGGCCACTTCGCCCTCGAGGAAGACGCCGCCATCATCGCTCAAAATATTCGCGAGTTCCTCGCGAAAACCGTAAAGTAAGCCCGGTACTCTGGAACTTGCAGGGCCCGCCTTCCGAGACGGCCCTGCCACCAGGAATCGTGGATCTCGCGCTGTATGTTGAGGAGAGTTTTCATGCCCTTCGATTCCCCATTCCATGAAGGCGAACTTGAAGTCCAGAAGCGCGCGGGAGAGGAAGCGGCCGCCGAAGCCAACGGCGCGATGATTATTGACCATCTGTATCCCGGCGCGCTGAATTTCATCCGGCAGCAGCAGATGGCGGTGCTGAGTTCCCGGGATGCCGGCGGGCATCGCTGGGCATCGGTGGTCTTCGGAGTTAAAGGATTCCTGGAGCCGGGCGGACTCCAAACGCTGCAGATCACGGTCCCGGCGGCCGAGCGCGATGCGTGCGACCCTGTCTGGCGGAATCTTCAGACTAAGCCGCAACTGGGTGTATTGATCATCGAACTTGCGAATCGCCGGCGTTTGCGGATCAACGGGGAAGCGCGGTTCACGGAAAAGGCGATCCTCCTGGATGTGAAACAATCCTTTCCCAATTGCCCGAAGTACATTACCAAGCGCGAACTGAAAGTGGAGTTAATCGAAATGCCGGAGGGAAAGTGCGACCTGCTTGAGGGAACGGTTCTGCCTGCGCGTCTACATAAAATGATTGGAGCCGCCGATGTGCTTTTCCTGGCCACAGGGAATGTGGGGAGCGGCAACGACGCTTCGCACCGAGGCGGAAGTCCGGGGTTCCTTGAGGTTACGGACAAAAGCACAGTGCGCCTTCCGGATTATCCCGGCAACGGATTGTTCAACACCCTTGGCAACGTGATCGGCGATCCGGAGGTAGGGCTTCTGATACCGGATTTTGAGCACGGCCGGCAATTGCAACTCACAGCCCGCGCCAAAATTCTCTGGGACCAGCCCGACCCGGGAGGGAAAACCGGTGGAACGAACCGTTTCGTTGAATTCGCGATCACCCGGTGGCTGGAACGGCCTCTGCCCGCGCGATTGAAAAGCTCCGTCGTCAGCTATTCGCCGTACAACCCCGGTTCGTAGTATCCCGTTTCTCGTGCAGAACCTTATTACGCCACGCTACTTGACACCACGGACACCTCTGCCGCTACGATGGAGCATCGGCGATTCTTTTGGGAGATAACGGGGCCATGAGTTCGAACGAAACTAAGCGCGCGGCGCAGGAATTCCTGGCCGCGCAATTCACTGAGGCAGTTCAAATCGAGGAGGACCGGCTGAACGCCGAAGCCGCCGTGGCACTGGCGCCCAAAGTCTGGAAACGCGTTGCGGAAACTTTTCAGGCACAGTGCGAGGCGTGGAATGTAATCACGAAGACGGAATCGCTCGCCTGCAAGGAAACGATTCTGGGGGATCTGCGGATCCGGTGCGCCGGCAGGCCGGACATGATTACCGTCCACTACGATTCCAGGAAACTTCAGGTGATTGTGAAGAACACGGCGCGGCCGGAGCACGAAGGCGACTCCACTTTCTTTATTCAGGGTTACAACGGCGGGACGGAAGCGGATCTTTCCCGGAACAACCAGCGGGCAAATCTTGAGGTTGTCGTGCTTGGCGAACTCCGCGTACTGGCCGGCATCGGCCGCACCGCCAAGTAGGAGTACCGGCTCCAGCTTGTGCTCTTCGCTGCGCTCTTTCCTCTTACCTCACTGCCCCCTGTGCTAAATCTTTTCGCTTTTCGCTTTTCGCTTTTCGCTTTTCGCTTCCTCACTCCACCCGCAAGACCACTTTTCCAAACTGCTTGGCCTGCTCCAGATAATTGTGCGCCGCGATGCAATCGCTCAGGTCAAACACCTTGTCCACGCGGGGCTTCAGCCTTCCCTGAGCCACAAGTTTCAGCACCGTTCTCAATTCCGACTTCGTTCCCATGTACGAGCCCATGATGGAAAGCTGCCGCGTGAATAAAAACCGCAAATCAAATTTCGCGTCATAGCCTGTCGTGGCGCCGCAGGTCACCAAGCGCCCACCAGTGGCCAAGCTCTTGACGCTGTTCTCCCAAGTCGCAACGCCCACGTGCTCCACCACCACGTCCACACCGCGATTGTTCGTCAGCCGCCGCACCTCTTTGGCAATAGGCATGGTCCCATGATGGATCACTTCGTCGGCGCCCAACTCTTTCGCCTTGGCTAGTTTTTCGTCATTGCCAGCCGTGGCGATCACGCGCGCTCCGAAAAACTTTGCGATCTGGATTGCAGCGCTGCCCACGCCGCTGCCCGCCGCGAGCACCAGCACCTCTTCTCCCGGTTGCAGTTGAGCGCGATTCACCAGCATGTGCCAGGCGGTCTGGAAGACCAGGGGCACCGCCGCGGCATCTACCCAATCCAGATTCTCCGGATACGACATCACATTTACTTCGGGCGCGCGGACAAACTCCGCGCATCCGCCATCGATCATGTAGCCGAGATTCGTGAACTCCCGGCAGCGGTTGTCGTTTCCGGAAATGCAGGCGGCGCATTTCCCGCAGGTGACTCCGGGCGCCAGAACGACCCTCTGCCCAACGCGCGCGGTAGTGACTTCCGAGCCGATTTTCGCGACTTCGCCGGCCACGTCGCTTCCAGGAATGTGCGGCAAAGGAAACGGCACGCCGGGGATACCGCGGCGCACCCACAAATCCAGGTGGTTCAGCGCGCAGGCCCGCACGCGAACCAGCACTTCGTTGGGGCGCACCTCAGGTTCCGGCGCTTCCGTGTACTGCAACACAGATGGATCCCCATGCTGGTGAATCACAACCGCTTTCATAGCCGCCCCCAGGTCTCAACTGCATTCGCGTCCTGATTCTATCGAATCACGATACGAATTGCGCGGCGCCGGGTTCGGCGAAAGATTCTGGTGGCGCGCCGTTTAAAGGAATGAATGGAGTATTGCGGCGGGATTTTGAAACTCAAATAAACGCGCGAGGGCGAAACGCCGCGCCGGGATACTTCCGGTCAGGCGGTTCGCCCCTGTTCGTTTCGCTCTCCGATTCTCCGCGAAGGCCGCGCGAGTTGGCGCTCGCTCGCCCCGACTCGCCGGCCTTCGCAGGCGCCGGTTTACTTCACCTCGACTTTCAGGCGCATCCAGGGATGGATGCAACACTGAAACTCATGTTCGCCCTTCGCCAGGCCCGTCACTTGAAGTTGGCTGCCCTGCAAGATTCGTGTGCGTGCCACGGCAACGTTGGAAAAACCGCCGGCGCACTCGGGAACAACGGTCTGGTCCGGGGTATTCAGCGGGGGAATAAAGCCGCCACC
>DATLVJ010000486.1:0-6589 GCA_035577585.1 Candidatus Limnocylindrales bacterium | reverse complement strand
ATGACGATTCCGTGGGGATTTGCGGCGAAATCGGATACGGCGGGGGTTGGCGGGTATCACCTGGTGTGGGCGCGCGACCTTTATGAAGTGGCGACTGGGTTGATGGCCGCGGGGGACCGCGCCGCGGCGGACCGGGCGCTGACCTATTTATATGCGGTGCAGCAGAAAGCGGACGGGGGATTCCCGCAGAACAGCTGGTTGGACGGGCGGGCTTACTGGACGGCGCTGCAGATGGATGAAGTGTCGTACCCCATGGTGTTGGCGTGGCAGTTGGGGCGGACAGACGCCGAGACCTGGACGAACCACGTGCGGCCCGAAGCGGAGTTTGTGATGTCGCACGGGCCCGTGACGCAGCAGGAACGCTGGGAAGAGGTAGGAGGGTATTCGCCTTCGACGATCGCGGCGGAGATTGCGGGGCTGGTGTGTGCTTCGGACATTGCGCGGAAGAACGGCGCGAACGGGGATGCGGCTCGTTATTTGAAGACCGCGGATGACTGGGCGGCGCACATTGAACCGTGGTTGGTGACGACCACGGGGCATCTGGGCAAGGGCGCGGGAGAGCCGGGCTACTACATCAGGATTGATAACAACACCGACCCGAACGACGGATTCAAGCTGGACACACGGAACGGCGGCGGCATCTGGGATGAGCGCGACGTGGTGGATGCGGGGTTCCTGGAATTCGTGCGGCTGGGAATTCGTCCGGCGAACGATCCGATCATTCAGCATTCGGTTGAGATTGTGGATGGGGCGATTCGCGTGGAGACGCCGAACGGGCCGTCGTTTTACCGGTACAGCCATGACGGGTACGGAGAAACTTATTTTGGCGGGCCGTGGCAGGGAGAAGGGATCGGACGAATCTGGCCGATTTTTACGGGCGAGCGTGGCGAGTACGAGATAGCGGCGGGGCACGATGCGACGCCGTATTTGACCGCGATGTTACGGTTCGCGAATCAGGGCGGAATGATTCCGGAACAGATTTGGGATCAGGCGGAACCAACGCGCGCGGGTTTCGTGTTCGGGCGAGGGACAGGGAGCGCGACCCCGCTGGCGTGGAGCATGGCGCAATTCCTGCGGCTGGTGGTTTGCGCGGAAGAAAAAAGAATTGTGGAAACGCCTGCCGTGGTGGCGGACCATTTCTTGAAGAGCAGGAAGTAGGCTGCTACTGCGGTATGGCGAAGCCTACGATGGTTAGCGTTGCGGGTTGCAGGAAGCGGGCGCGTTGGTTAAATTTGTAAAGCCAGCGCCCGGGTGGCGGAATGGCAGACGCTGAGGACTTAAAATCCTCCGGGGATTTTTCCTCATGTGGGTTCGACTCCCACCCCGGGCACCATTCTTGGGCACACCTACACCCGGGTGCACCGGAATTTCGGCTGGTGCACAGACGGCCGCAAAGTGTCTCTAGTTGGACGCCCCTGGCGCTCTACTTTCAATCCCTGTAGAAATTACACCCACCCCATTCCAATTAATCAAATTGCAATCGATGTCTATGTACTATGCCGGATGGCGGGCGTTCACCCGCATGGGATTTGAAGTTTGAGTAGACAGTAGAAACAAAATTCCTGGCACGAGTAGCCAAGTGCCGGCAAACGGGCCAACGGGCATTTAGACAAGTATCGAACTCTTGTTCCCCCGCATCCAAAAATAACGGGATTTTTCGGGAGCACCGAGGTGGCTGCCCCGGGAGCCGGATTTGCCGCCCGTCCGGCATGGAACGATCTAAAAGACAAATTTTTCAGGGAGACCCACGGGTATGCACAGGCCAGGGTACGAATTCGAATCGAGCATCAATTCACGCCGCGTGGAACGTAAGTTCAGAC
The DNA here is from genome assembly GCA_035577585.1 of Candidatus Limnocylindrales bacterium. Taxonomy (GTDB): domain Bacteria; phylum Acidobacteriota; class Terriglobia; order Acidiferrales; family UBA7541; genus Acidiferrum. Next base: position 4,769 of record DATLVJ010000486.1, on the reverse strand, counting down.
GGGTAAGTTGGAGCGCTGCGCCGCTGGCTTTTCTAGCGCTGCTGGTCAATGGATGCGACACAAAGTCCGCGCCGATGACGAAGGCGCCGGCGCCGCAGGTTACGGTGGCAAAGGTGCAATGTAAGCCGGTAGTTGAGGCCGATGAGTTCACGGGCCGATTGGAGGCGGTGGATCACGTGGAGATCCGTCCGCGTGTTTCGGGACAACTGGATAGCGTGCATTTCCTGGAGGGCGCGATTGTCCAGAAGGGTGAGTTGCTGTTCACGATTGATCCACGGCCGTTTCAGGCGGAAGTGGACAGGCTGAAAGCCGAGCGGGAACGCGCGAAGGCGCAATTGGCGAGGAGCCAGAGCGATTTTGCGCGCGCGGAGCGGCTGCACAACAATAACGGGATGTCGGTGGAGGAATACGACCGGCGGAATTCGGCGCGTGCGGAGGCTGAGGCGCAAGTGGCGTCGGTGGAGGCTTCGCTGCGCGGCGCGGAGTTGAATCTGGAATTCACGCACATTGTATCGCCGATTACAGGGCGGGTCAGCCGAGCGGAAGTGACGCGCGGAAATCTGGTGACGAGCGGCGGAGGCGGGCCGGCGACTTTGCTGACGACCGTGGTTTCGCTGGACCCGGTGTATGCCTATTTTGACGCGGATGAGCAGACCTATTTGCGCTACGGGAAACTGGCGCGCGCTGGAAAGAAGGGCACGAACGGCGAGGCGAGCGGGCCGATTTATCTGGGGCTGGCGGGAGAGGAGGATTTTCCGCATAAAGGCGTGGTGAATTTTATCGATAACCAGGTGAACCCGACGACCGGAACGATTCGCGCGCGTGGCGTATTCAATAATAAGGATTTTTCGCTGACTCCGGGATTGTTTGCGCGATTGAGGCTGGCGGGAGGCGAGACGATTCGCGGCTGCCAGATTGACGATGCGGCGGTGGGGACGGACCTGAACCAGAAATTCGTGCTGGTGGTGGACGCGAATAACGCGATTGCGTACCGGCCGGTGACGCTGGGGCCGATGGTGAACGGGTTGCGCGTGGTGCGCGACGGCGTGCAGGAAGGCGATGTGGTGGTGGTGAATGGACTGCAACGCGTGCGGCCGGGAATGAACGTGACTCCGAAGCTGGTACCCATGGGGAGCGCGCGGTTGTCATCGCCATTGGGGACGAATGACGACGTGGCGGCGAAGAGCCAGGGCGGCTCGGGCAAGTAACGTCAGGGGAATAACGCACAAAGGGATTCCATGAAAATCGCAGATTTTTTTATTGATCGACCTATCTTTGCGGCGGTGGTCTCGATTGTGATCACGATTGTCGGGGCACTGGCGTTTTTGCGGCTGCCCATCAGCGAGTACCCGGAGGTTGTGCCGCCAACGGTGGTGGTGCGGACGACGTATCCCGGCGCGAACCCAGTGGTGATTGCAGACACGGTGGCTTCGCCGCTGGAGCAGTCGATCACGGGCGTCGAAGACGAGCTGTACATGTTTTCGCAGGCGACGGCGGACGGCGTAATGACGCTAACGATTACGTTTCGCATCGGAACGGATTTGGACAAGGCGCAGGTGCAGGTACAGAACCGCGTGGCGCAGACGCTGCCGCGGTTGCCGCAGGAAGTGCAGCGGCTGGGTGTGACGACGGAAAAGACCTCGCCGGATTTGCTGATGGTGGTGCACCTGATTTCGCCGGACAAGCGCTACAACATGTTGTACCTGGCGAACTACGCGGTGTTGCAGGTTAAGGACGAGCTTTCACGGCTGCAGGGCGTGGGCAACGTGCAGATTTTCGGCGCGGGCGATTTCAGCATGCGGGTGTGGCTGGATCCGAACAAGCTGGCGTCGCACAGTTTGACGGCGACGGACGTGGTGCGGGCAATCCGCGAACAGAACGTGCAGGTGGCGGCGGGAGTGCTGGGGGCTCCGCCGGTGGACAACGGGAAGAATGCATTTCAGTTGTTGGTGAATACGCAGGGGCGGCTGGTGACGGAAGAGGAGTTCGGGAACATTATCGTGCGGGCGGCGCCGCAAATTACGCGTGTCCGGGATGTTGGGCGCGTGGAACTTGGCGCCAGCACCTACGCCCTGCGCAGCTTGCTGAACAACGAACCGGCGGTGGCGATACCGATTTCGCAGCGGCCCGGTTCGAACGCGCTGGAGACGTCGAAGCAGGTGCGCGAGACGATGGCGCGGCTGAAGACGCAGTTTCCGGAGGGGCTGGATTACAAGATCGTTTACGACCCGACGGTGTTCGTGAGGCAGTCGATCGAAGCGGTGGGCCACACGTTTGTTGAAGCGCTGATTCTGGTGGTGCTGGTGGTGCTGATTTTCTTGCAGACGTGGCGGGCATCGATTATTCCGCTGCTGGCGCTGCCGGTGTCGCTGGTGGGAACGTTTGCGATCATGCTGGCGCTGGGATTTACGTTGAACACGCTTTCGCTATTTGGATTGGTTCTGGCGATCGGGATCGTGGTGGACGACGCGATCGTGGTGGTGGAAAACGTCGAACGCAACCTGGAGCTGGGTTTGCAGCCGCGGGAAGCGACGCAGCGGGCGATGGCGGAGGTGAGCGGGCCGATTATCGCGATTGCGCTGGTGCTGTGCGCGGTGTTCGTGCCGACGGCGTTCATCGTCGGGCTTTCCGGACAATTTTACAAACAGTTCGCGTTGACGATTGCGATTTCGACCGTGATTTCGGCGTTCAACTCGCTGAGCTTGAGCCCGGCGTTGGCGGCGCTGCTGTTGCAATCGCGCGATGAGAAGAAGGACAAATTTTCGCGCGGGCTGGACTTTGCGTTTGGATGGTTCTTCCGCGCGTTCAATCGGTTTTTTGCGTGGGCTTCCGGGAAGTACGGGACGTTCGTGGGACACGCGATCCGCTCGACGGGGATCGCGCTGGTGATTTATGCGGGATTGATCGCGTTGACGGGCCTTGGGTTCAGCAAGGTGCCGAGCGGGTTCGTGCCAACGCAGGACAAGCAGTACCTGGTGGCGTTCGCGCAGCTGCCGAACGGCGCGACGCTGGATCGCACGGAAGCGGTCATGCGCGAACTTTCGGATATCGCGCTGGCCCATCCGGGTGTGCAGGACGCGATTGAGTTTCCCGGACTTTCGATCAATGGATTTACGAACAGCCCGAATTCGGGGATTGTGTTCGTGGGATTGAAGCCGTTTGAGAAGCGAACGAGCAAGGATCTTTCCGGCCTTGCGATCACCAAGCAGTTGAACGAGAAATTTTCGGGGATCCAGGAAGCGTTCGTGGCGATTTTTCCGCCGCCGCCTGTGCAAGGACTGGGAACGGTGGGCGGATTCAAGTTGTACGTGGAAGACCGCGCCGGGCTTGGGTTGGAACCTCTTTACAAAGAGACGACGGCGGCAATCGGCAATGGCTATCAGACGCCGGCGCTTACCGGATTGTTTTCGAGTTTTGACGTAAACGTGCCGCAGATTGACGCGCACGTTGACCGCGAGAAAGCGAAAACATTCGGAATAAGTTTGGATGACGTGTTCGAGACGATGCAGGTGTATCTTGGCGCGCTGTATGTGAACGACTTTAACCGGTTTGGGCGAACGTACCAGGTGAACGCGCAGGCGGAGTCAAGCTACCGTTTGCAGCCGGAAGACATCGCAAAGCTGAGAACGCGAAACGCTGCGGGGGAAATGATTCCGCTGGGATCGGTGGTGACAGTGCGATCGACGTACGGGCCGGATCGCGTGATGCACTACAACGGATTTCCGGCGGCGGAAATCAACGGCGCGGCGGGGCCGGGATACAGTTCAGGCCAATCCGAAACGGCGATTGCCAACATTTTGAAGCAGAACCTGCCGAATGGGATGAGGTTCGAATGGACGGAGTTGACGTACCAGCGAATCCTGGCAGGGAACACGATGGTTTACATTTTCCCACTGTCGGTGCTGCTGGTGTACCTGGTGCTGGCGGCGCAATACGAAAGCTGGTCACTGCCGCTGGTGGTGATTTTGATTGTGCCGATGACGCTGCTGTCGGCGATCGCGGGTGTGTGGCTGCTGAAGGGCGACAATAATGTTTTTACGCAGATCAGCTTGATCGTGCTGGTGGGGCTGGCGTGCAAGAACGCGATTCTAATCGTTGAGTTTGCGCGAGAAAAGCAGCACGAGGGAATGAACCGGTTTGAGGCGGTGATGGAGGCGTGCCGGCTGCGGTTGCGGCCGATTCTGATGACGTCGCTGGCGTTCACGATGGGCGTGGTGCCGCTGGTGTTGTCGTCGGGAGCTGGTTCGGAAATGCGGCAAGCGATTGGCATAGCGGTGTTCTTTGGAATGCTTGGGGTCACATTCTTCGGGCTGCTGCTGACGCCGGTGTTCTATGTGGTTGTGCGGCGGTTGGTGGAGGGCAAGGAAGTGAAGACGATTACACAACCGGGAAACCTTGGCGAGCCGGGAAAGGCCGAGGCGTAATCATGCGGAGACTTTCCATGGCGATGCTCGCAATCGGCGCAATCCTATCGGGTTGTTCGGTCGGGCCGCACTATAAGGCGCCGAATCCGGCGGAAGTGAAACTTCACCAGGCGCAACCATCGGAAATTACGCAGGAGAAATTCGATGGGAAGTGGTGGGGACAATTCGATGATCCCGTCTTGAACACGCTGGTGGATTCCGCGCTGCATTCGAATTGGGACATTGAAGTGGCACGAGCGAGGCTGGCTCAATCGAGGGCCACTTACGACGAAAGGAAGCTGGACAAGTATCCGACCATTTCGAGTTCGGCGAGCTATCAACAGGAGCGGGAAGTGATTCCGGGCT
>DATLVJ010000485.1:0-5130 GCA_035577585.1 Candidatus Limnocylindrales bacterium | reverse complement strand
CGCTCCAGCTACATCCTCTTCGGCATTGTCAGCGGCATCATCCTCGTTGTCGGCGGCATCTGGGTCGCCAATCACTCCGGCATGCAGCCACTTCCCTTTATCGTCGCCGGGCTTCTCACCGGCGCAATCCTCTGCGGCTTCGGCTGGTTCATGCCCGCCCGCACCCAGGCCGGGGCTCGCGCCCTCGAAGGCGTCCTCGGCTTCGAGGATTTCCTCGCCCACGTCGAGTCCGACCGCTTCAACCGCACCATCAAAACTCCGGAAATGTTCGAAAAATTTCTTCCCTTCGCCATGGCCCTCGGCGTCGAAAAAAACTGGAGCAAGGCCTTCCAGGGAATTTACACTCAGCCGCCGCAGTGGTATCAGGGAGGCTACGGCCCCAACTTCTATCCCTACATGTTCGCCAACGACCTGGGTTCCATGTCCTCCATGGCCAGCGACGTCATGACCTCCGCCCCGCGCAGCGCCGAGGGGTCCGCTTTCTCTGGCGACAGCGATAGTGGGGGAGGCGGCTTCGAAGGCGGTGGTTTCGGCGGTGGCGGCACCGACGCCTTCTAGATTTTTTTCCTGGATTGACCACGCTCAACGACACGAATAGAATCCGCTTCACCGATGACTGTGAATGCATCCACCTTCGCTTCGCCCGCGGAGGTCGCCGCCGCGCCGAAATGCCGCTGGCGCGACCTCTACCACGAAGCCGAACTCTACAAGTGCGCCGTCCGTCTCTACACCAAGCCCCTCTTCTCCTGGCGCAAAGCTCTGCTCACCTCCACCGACAAGAAAGATCTCTACGATTTCGCCCGCCGCGGCCCCCAGAATCTGGCTGCAATCCATCGCGCCCTGCAAAAGGAATCCTTCACCTTCCGCCCCGGTCTCGCCCTGCACCGCAACTTCCGCGGCAAAAAGCGCACTCTCCATATTTACCCTTGGGAAGAGCGGCTCGTGGATTTACTCCTCTACCGCCTTCTCTCTGCCCGCCTTCACCATCGCTTCTCGGCAAACTCCTACGCTTACCGTCTCCGCGGTTTCGGCCTGGACCGCTGCCAGCACAAAATCGCCGCTCTTCTCGCTAACGCCGGCTCGCCGCTCTTCGTGGTTAAACGCGATATCTCCAGCTATTTCCCTTCGGTCGATCAGACTCTTCTTCTTCAGCAACTGCAGCAAATCGTCGAGCCCGGCGATTATCTCTTCGCATTGCTTCACCAGCGCGTTCGCTTCCAATTCGAAGAAGGCAGCGCGATTCAAACCGCACTCCGCGGCATCCCCTTTGGGACTCCCATCGCCTGCTTCTTCGCAAATCTTTATCTCACTCCCCTCGACCGCCAACTCGATTCCATCCCCTCGCTGCGCTACTTTCGTTACGCAGACGATCTTCTTTTCTTTTCCGACCAGAAGGAAGCGGTAGCCGAAGGCATCTCACGTTTTGACGCAGCGCTCGCGGAGCGCCGTCTATCCAGCAAAGCCAGCCACGAGCAAAATCTCTTGCTCTCCAAGAACGCGCAATCCGCCGAGGGTTTTATGACCGCCACCCGCTTCCGCCATCTCGGCCTCGAATTCTCCGCCGGAGGCGGCATTCGCCTCTCGCGCGATAAATGCCGCAAAATCTGCAACATCTTCCGTTACGCCTTCCGCCGCCGTCGCGCCAAACTTGCCCGAATCTTGGACTACCGCAAGCGCGCTCAATTCGCCGTCGAACTTGCCCGCCGCGCTCTCGACGACAGCGTCCGCAACGTCGCCATCATTGATTACTACCTCAAACATGTCAGCGACGAATCTCAGTTGCGCCTCCTCGACCGCTGGCTTGCAGAGGAAGTCCTCTCCATTGCGTTTAACGGTGGCCACAAGAAAGGCTATTTCCGCTTGCTCCCTTACAAATCCCTCCGCGCCATGGGCCTTCCCTCTCTTGTGCATCGCCGCCGTGAAATTCGCCACGGCCAGATCGAAGCGCCCTTCTTCGTCTGGAAGCGCTATCAACAACAAAAAAGTTCCAGAGAGACAGCCGCTAGGCCGTTTCCGCCAAAAGCGGAATCGCCGGCTTTCTCTCCATGCCCTGAAGCAGTGACGGCTCATTCCTCTTCGGAGGACCTTGTGGGAGAGGGGCGTCGCCTGTAGAGGGGCCTTATCGAAGTACGCAAATCTGAAGATTTGCGTACGTTTTCCGGGTTGTTTCTCTGGAACTAGATTGCAGATTGCGGAGGCGCGAAGATGGGATTTCTCGACTCTTGGGGATCGTTGGTAGCGTGCCCGGCCTGCGGTGCGCGGCGTGCCAACAAACTTCTCTGGAAGATAAAATGCAGGAATCCCAATTGCCAGAATTACGATTCCGAATACGCCGCAAAGGCCGATCAAAATATCACCCGCAACAAAGATGCGGCCCAAATCTTCCCGCACCTGAAGGGCACTTTCTCCCCCGGCCCAGGCGCCATCCGCATCCGCTACGAAAATTTCCGTGGTGACCAGCTCAATTACCTCGCGGACACGGATGACGCCTACCGCGCGGGAGAATTTGTAGTTTTGCGTGTAGCACCAACCGGCCGTCGTATCGCCTTCCGCCTCTCTTCGATTCAGAGTCACGCCGAGGTCGAAGCCAGAATCGCTGCGCAAGATGCAAAGCCTTCACCAAACGCCCAGGAACGTCGCATCCTGAATTTCCATCTGCGCCGCGGCAGCACTTCTCGGCTCTTCGCGGAGGTCCGTGAAAAATACCCCGATTACCGCCCCTAAGGCGCATCGGCCGTCAATTCTGTGGCTTCGCCCCCACCCCATACGCTTCCAACACATCCTGCAGCCGCACCACTCCCAACAATTGGCGGACGTTTGCCCGGCTCACCACCGGCAGCACATCCGCGTGATTCGCTCCCAGCCGATCCAATGCCTCGTCCAGCGAATGGTCGGCATGCACGTGCGGAAAATCTCCCGTTTTCAATATCGTATTCACTGGCGCGTCCGGATTCCCCTTCTCCGCCGCGCTTTCCAATTGCTCCCGTGTCAGCAGCCCCGCTACCCCTTGCACATCCGAAACAATCCAGGTTCGCTGCGGCGACTCCCGCACCAGCTCAAGCGTCGATTGCACAGTTTGTCTCGTGTTCAACACTTCTCCCGCTGGCTGCATAATCTGCATCACCTGCCGCCGCGTCTGCTGCCGGCCCCCGAATTTCGGCAAATGAATCCCGTCCTGCTCCGCCAGCACCTCGTAGATCGGCTCTCTCTGCAAGCGCGAAGCAATGAAATAACTCACCAGGTTCGCAATCATCAGCGGCACGATCACTGCATAATCGCGCGTAATCTCAAATATCATCACCACCGACGTCATCGGCGCCCGGATAATTCCCGCGAACGCCGCGCCCATCCCCACCAGCGCGTACGCCCCCGGCGAAGCGACGTGACTCGGGAAAAAATGCTGCGCCACACTTCCAACCGCGCCGCCCAGCATCGCTCCCAGAAACAGGCTCGGACCAAAAATTCCCCCTGCGTTCCCCGATGCATAGCTCACCGCTGTCGCCGCCAGCTTCAGCACCAGCAGCGTCAGCATCAGTTTCAGCGTCAGGCTGTCGTTCAGAACGTCGCCCACATACTGGTAGCCCACGCCCATCACCGCCGGCACAAACCAGCCCATCACCCCGACAACCAGCCCGCCCGCCACAGGTTGAAACCACACCGTCTTCGCCGGCTGCCGCTTGAACCATGCCCGCAGCCGAAGCAACAATTGCGTGAACCCCGCGGATACAACGCCCCCGGCAATTCCCAGTAGTCCATATGCAATCAGCTCCCATGAACTCACCAGCTGATACTGCGGCACCTGAAATAACGGCTCGTTCCCCAACAGCAAACGCAAAACCCCCCAACTCGTAGCCGACGCCAGCACCACCGATCCCAGCACCGGCGCATGCAAATCCCCCACAACCTCTTCCAGCGCAAACAGCACCGCCGCCAGCGGCGTGTTGAACGCCGCAGCCACCGCCGCTGCAGCCCCCACGGGCAATAGCGCCTTCACTCTCTCCGGCCTCAACCCCAGCGCCCGCCCCAACACCGAAGCGATTCCCCCGCCCACTTGCACCGCCGGCCCTTCGCGCCCCAGCGGGATCCCGCTCGCCAGCGTCACCGATGTGCAGAAAAATTTCCCCACCAAGGTCGAACAACTGATGTATCCACCGTGTGCATAAAGCGCCGCCTTCGTCTGCGGCACCCCGCTTCCCCGTGCATCCGGAAAATATTTGTACAGCAGATATCCCATCACCAGCGATCCGCCGACGGGAACCAGAAACCTTCTCCATGCCGCCGCATCCGGAGGATAAAGCCGCGCCCCAAATCGCCCGGTGATCTCGATGAACGCCACCACGATCAGTCCAACCAGCGCACCAATCAGCAGAGTCAGCAGCAGGAACACCTGCTCCTCGCGGTCGGCCAGGAACTCTTTCCACGTCGAAACGTGGAATTTCCGCCAGACTACGCGGATCGGCCCGCCTCCGGCATTCTGCAGCGTTCCCGTTGAATTTTCCTGCTGGCTCAACGAATTATCCTCTACCGTACCACGAGCCGGATTTCATTCAGAACATCTCTACTTTTTCTTTTTGGGAGCAATGGGGCGCGATTCCAGAAGTTTCCGTATAGATTCGACAAGCATGCGGCCATGGGAGCGCAATTCCACAATCCTCTGTCCCACCACCTTTTCCAGCAATTTCTCGCCGCGCGGCTGCAGCGTCACCAGCACCTGCCGCCTGTCTTCCCGCCCCCGCGTTCGTTTCACGAATCCATGCGTTTCCATGCGGTCAATCAGTTCCACGGTGCTGTGGTGGCGCAGAGCCAGGCGATCCGCAATCGTGCGAATGCTGGCCTCCTGCCCCGGCTGCAGCCCGCGAATCACCAGCAGCAAAAGATATTGCTGCGGCTCAAGCCCCGCCTGGCGCGCCGTAGCGTCGCCTTCCTGCAGGAAGCGCCGTATCAGGTATCGCAGTTCGGATAGTGCGTGGTATTCCCCGTCCGTAATCCGTGCACCCATGCCACAAGTCTATCGTATCACGATATATTTAGCCACTCCCCGCACCTGTAGCGGCCACCTTCAAGTGGCCCCGCTTGAGCTTCTATCCACCGCCAAAGCAAAAGCTTGTCATCCTGCCTGCCCTGAGCGAA
>DATLVJ010000484.1:0-2624 GCA_035577585.1 Candidatus Limnocylindrales bacterium | reverse complement strand
GCGATGGCGGGGCGCCTTTTTCTTTTGCTGGTGGCAGTGGCCACGCGGGTATAACCGAGGAGACGTCACGCCATAGACAAGGGCGAAACAGGATGCTATTATCCGCGCACTTTGGGGAATACGCCGGCCAGTTCGCGCCGGTGAGGCCCAAGGGTTCATTCAAATAACTGTAAATACAATCCCTGCGAGTGGGTATGAACCTTCATCGGGTGTTTTTGCGCGTCTTGCTAGGGGCGGGCGTATTCCTTTGTCAAATCCAAATTCAAACGGCGGTAGGACAGGTGCGTCCGCGTGTTTCGGAGGCGGTGGAAGACGCGCGGCGAATCACGTTGAGCGGAAACGTTCATCCGCTCGCACGGGCTGAATTTGATCGCGGCGCGGTTGGCGAATCCCAGCCGGTGAAACGGATCCTGCTGCTGCTGAAACGAAGCGATGAGCAGGAAGCCGCGCTGCAGGACACGCTTGAGAAGCTACAGGATAAAAGTTCCCCAAGCTTTCACCAGTGGCTCACGCCAGAGCAGTTTGGGGCGCGATTCGGCCCAGCGGATGGGGATATTCAGGGAGTGACGAACTGGCTGACGCGGCAGGGATTCAGCGTGGAGAAAGTCTACAGCGGGAGAACGGTGATTGAGTTTTCGGGGACCGCGGGACAGATCCAGCGGGCGTTTGGCACGGAGATTCACAACTATCAGGTGAATGGGAAAACGTATTCCGCTAATGCCGGCGACCCGCAGATACCCGCGGCGCTGGCGCCGGTGGTGACGGGCGTGGTGTCGCTGCACAACTTTCCGAGGGATTTCTATGCGCGGCGATTCGGGGTTGTGCACATGTCCGGGGGCAAGCGCATCGCGGAGCCGCTGGTGACACTGCCGAATCCGTTTGGTCCCGGGACATTTTATGGTGTGGGGCCGGGAGACTTCGCAAAGATATACGGAGTGCCGGCGACCTGCGGAAATCCGGCGAGCGCGTGCAACGGGAGCGGGCAGACGATTGCGATCGTTGGCGAGACGAATCTTCAACTTAGTGACGTGCAGCAATTCCGGAGTGTGTTTGGGCTGCCGCCGACGTTTGATGCAAACAGCATTGTCTACAACGGAGAGGATCCGGGGATCACGACGACGCACGAGGAGGCAGAGGCGGACCTCGACACGCAATGGTCGGGCGGAGTCGCGCCTGGTGCAACCATCAAATATGTGCTGTCCGCTTCGACGCCCGCTTCGCAGGGCGTGGATCTCTCGGCGCTGTATATCGTGGAGCACAATCTGGCCGCGGTGATGAGCGAAAGCTATGGAGCTTGCGAGTCGGGCCTGGGAGTGGCGGAAAACTCGTTCGTAAACAACCTGTGGCAGCAGGCGTCGGCGCAAGGAATCACGGTGGCGGTTTCGACAGGAGACAGCGGATCGGCCGGATGCGACGATCCGAATTCGGAGGACCTGGCCACGCATGCGCCGGGAGTGAATGGGTTGGCGTCGACGCCCTATAACGTGGCGGTTGGAGGAACGGATTTCGACGAATACGGGACGTGGACAAACTATTGGAATAGCACGAATGATTCGGTCAGCGGCGCCTCGGCAAAAGGGTACATCCCGGAAATTCCGTGGAATCAGAGCTGCGCGCAATTGGGGCCGAGCGGCTGCAATATCAATACGACGCCTGACGCACTGCGAAACATCGTCGCGGCGGGCGGCGGGCCAAGCGCGAAATACAACAAACCAAGCTGGCAGGTGGGAATTGCCGGGATGCCCAGCGACGGGAAACGCGACTTGCCGGATGTTTCGCTGCTGGCAAGCCCGGGATTCAACGGGAGTGGGTTTCTATACTGCCAGAGCGATGCTTCCAGCTCATGTATTGTGTCCGGGGGATTTTCTGGATTTATCACATTCGGAGTGATTGGGGGAACTTCGGCGTCGGCGCCGGCTTTTGCGGGAATCATGGCGTTGATCAACCAGAGCCAGGCGACAGCGCAAAATCCAGCGCCGAGGCAGGGGAACGCGAACTACGTGCTGTACGCGCTGGCGAATAAATCGGGGGCGAGTTGCCTATCCGCAACACCGGTGGGTGCGGGATGTGTATTTAATGATGTGACGAAAGGCAGCAGCGCACTGCCGACGGGAGGCACTGCGCTTATCGGGACGATCAGCGTGCCATGCCGCGGCGGCGTGGTGGGTTGCAGCGCGACATTGTCGAGCCAGATTGGTGTGCTGGACGACCCGAACAAGCCAGGGGCGCTGGCGTGGAACGCGGGCACGGGATACGACCGGGCGACGGGATTGGGGTCGCTAAATGTGGGGAATCTAGCAGCGAATTGGGGATCCGTGGCGTCCGTGCCGACGACTACAACTCTGACGCTTACGCCGCAGACGGGGATAACGCATGGATCGGAAAATGTGAGCACGACGATCAGCGTTACGCCGAAGACAGCAACGGGAACAGTGTCGCTGATAGCGAAAATGGCGGACGGTACGACGGTCGGAGCGGGGCAGTTTACGTTGGGAGCGAACGGAAGCGTCAGCGGGACGACAACAAATTTGCCGGGCGGCACGAATTATGCCGTTCATGCGCACTACGCAGGCGACGGCGTCAATGCACCCAGCGATTCGGCAAGTCAATCGGTGACCGTGGCG
>DATLVJ010000483.1:0-12270 GCA_035577585.1 Candidatus Limnocylindrales bacterium | reverse complement strand
TCAATCGTCTCGGCTTCCAACACTGACGCCCCTTGCCACAATCGGGCGTGCCCCGTGTAAACGGCGCGCCCAGTCTTCGAATTCGCGCGCATGCGATCCGCCGAAAGATTCGCCGGTACGGAACTCATCTGCAATGAAGCGCCTTTCGAGGCAAAGTCCGTCGAGCGCACCGGACCCTCGGCTTCGATCTCACCGCTGGACTGAAAAAAAGTAATCTTTGGCGCGTGCGTCTCGCTGCCCGCGTCGCGCACCATCGCCTGCCCGGTCAGCACGGTCGTCTGCGACGCCCGCGCGAACACCGCCTGCTGCGCTTCCGCGTTGCGGTCCGCTTCCTGCAGCCGCACATTCCCTCGCAGCGTAATCTGCGACCAATCGCCCCCCGCCGATAGTTGCGCCACTCCTGTCGTTGAAGTTGCGGTCTGCGCCGGACGCCCCGGAATTTCCCGCTGCGATTGCACCGCGCCCGCGGCATTCAGAAGCTGCGGCTTCCCCAGCGCGCTGAAATCGAGCGCCAGCTTGTCCGCCGCCAGTCTGGACCGCACCGCCGCCGAATCCAGCCATTCCATCGCGCCACGCTCGAGCGTTTCCGCGTGCTGCACGCGATTCACCTCGCCTGCCTTGCCGCCGGCAAACGTCAGCTGCACCGCGTTGCTCGTCAAATTCCGCGTCATCCCGGACTTCGGATCGTGTCCGTTCACGTGAACATTCCCGCGCAACGTCAACAGCTTGGCCTGATTCAGCCCGGGCCACATTTCCATTTCGCCGGTGTCCGCCTGCAGACTGCCGCCGGGCGACGTTCCCTGCACCTTGCCCTCGGCTACGATGCGGCTGGTCCATCCTTGGGGCGAAAGATGTGCGGTCAGCTTGTCCGCCCGTAGCGTCGAATCTCCCTTCGCGCCCTGATTCTTCACCTCGGGCGGCTGGTTCAACGGACCGGGTGCGGCAACCAACGTCTGCGCCCGGAATTCCGCATCCAGCAGCAGCGTGAATTGCCCGGCGGTCACCTGCTGGCCGGAACTCAACGCGGTTGCCGGACCCGCCAGTTCGACGGTGTGCCCAAGTTTGTCGATCTGCATACTGCTGCCGCTCATCTCCACATGTGACGGAAGCGCGGTTCCTTTTTTCGCCGCGGCGTCGGCGGCAGGCTGCATCTGAATATGGACGTCACGAATCAACCGCAACTGGCCCTGCTCGGATTGATAGAGTGCCCCGATTCCGTCGCCTCCGCCGTTCGGAAACGAAAATTTCACCAGTTGCACCGTCTGCGCTCGCCCTGTCGCTCGCTCGAACGTCACTCCGCTGGTATCAATATGAATGATGTTTGGACGGCCGCCGGGATTCGCGGCCGCGCGCGCCGCATCCTCCGCACTTTGCAGTTCGAACTGCACTTTTCCGTCGCACTGGATGCTGCCGTCGGTCTTCGCATACCGGCAGCTCTGCGTATGGATCACGTCGTTGCGATCCCCGTTCTTGCCAAACACCTTGATCTTCACGTCTTCCAGCAGGCTGATGTCCTGCCCGCGCAAATCAGTGGATTTCGACGCTTCCAGGTCGAAAATCGTCCGGTCGCCTTCCACTTTCTTGAAATGCAGGGTAGTGAACTGTTTCTCTTCGTTCTGCGGCAGGGGCGCCGGGGCGTTTTGCTTTTCGCGGTGCGCCACCCAGAGGCGGTGAACATAAATCCCGCCGGTGAAACTCGCAAGCGCAAACGCCAGCAGGGCAGACCACCGGGCGTAGCGAGCCGCGTCGCGTCGATTCATCTTTTCAGTTAATCAAAATTTCGCTGGGGTGTATAGACATCGCGCTGGAGGCGCGAAATCAGCCCGCGGCTTCGCCGGCCACGGGTCCATCCATCGGCAGGATGCCCATGTTCGCCGCCGCCACCCGGTCGCGGTCCGTATTTTTCACCAGATACATGGCCTCGTCCGCCAGGTGAAGCAGGCCTTCCTTCGATTTCGAATCCACGGGATACGCCGCCAGCCCCAGGCTCGGTGTCAGGCGGATGTTCAGCCCTTCCGCCTTCAGCCAGACCGTTTCGCGAATCAAGGTGTGCAGGCGCCGCGCGACGTTGATTGCATTTTCTTTCGAAGTCTGCGGCAGCAGCAGAACAAATTCGTCGCCGCCATACCGGAACGCGAAATCAATTAGCCGGCAGTTTGTCTTCAAGGCTTCGCCGATTTCCGCCAGCAGCCGCGAGCCCACAAGGTGACCGTGGGTGTCGTTCACCTGCTTGAAGTGATCCAGATCGATAAACACGATTGAAAATTCGTAGTTATACCGCTGCGAGCGATAAATCTCCGTGTCCAGAATGAAACCCATGTGCCGCGCGTTGTAAAGAGAAGTGCAGTCATCCTTGATCGTCAGCTCGTGAATGCGCTTCACGTGCCGCGCGTTTTCGAGCGCAATCGCCGCAAAGTCCGAAAGCGCTTCCAGCAACTTCAGGTCCCGCGGGTCAAACCCTTCCGGCCCCACACAATTGATCAGCTCGATCACGCCCAGGCACGTCTCCCGGAATTTCACCGGCACCGCCACGATCGAGCGCGTTTCCATCTTCGTCTTCTCGTCCACTTTGCCAAAGAACCGCGTGTCTTTCGAAGTGTCCGGCACAATCACGATTTCGCCGTGTTGGGCCACCCACCCGGCGATTCCCTGGCCCACCTTTACGCGCACATCTTTCAGCGCCTGCGAAGCCTTGCCCACCGCCAGCTCAAAATACAGTTCCTGCTTTGGCTCATCCAGCAGCAACAGCGACCAGTTGTCCGGACGCAAGAATTCGTCGATCTTTTCCATGATCGTCCGCAACACTTGGTCAAGTTGCAGCGAAGAAGTGAGCGCTTTGCCCAATTCCTGGAACACCGCGACTTCTCCGGCTTCGCGCTGCTCCGAGGGGAGACCCGGGTTCCTGCGGCGGTCGACAGTCGGGAACTGTTTGATTTCCTCTACGCTCACGGAAGTCGGTTTCTCCGGGTAAGGTGAAACGCTAAACCTTGGATGCCCCGACGGGGCATCGAGTTTCGACACCTGTACCACCCGTTCTGGGCCAGTATAGGCGCCTGTCAAAACCCCGCGCAAGCCGCGCGTGGTACAGGCGTTCCCATCTAGCCATCCTAATGGTACCGGATGGTGGGCCTTTCGGTCTTAAGGAAGCGATTTTTGACTTTCCTTCTGCCTTATTCCCGCAGTCGATGCATGGCACAATCGTCTTGCGCCCTTCCCGGCGTGCCACTGGCTGAATGTGTTTCATTGTGTACAGATTCCCTACCTGACGCCGATTAGGATCAGACAAGGGGATTCTATGTCATTTGGCCTTTACGCCATTGGATTCGCGATCATGATCGGCGGTCTGATCTATGCCGCCTACCTCCTGCACCTGCCCGCCCACTGGATAGCGGTTGGCGCCGTTGTGCTCCTGGGACTCGGAATTCTGTCGGGAGTAAAAGCAACCCGTCAGAAAGACCCGGTGGGATGAGCGGATCCTCGGAATCTGATTCTCTGTGAACTTCTTCGCTCGTGCGGCAACCCGTTCAATCGATTTCTAATTCTTGAACCCGGACACGCGCTCGACCACCGGGCATATTCCCACAAGAGCTGTGAACTTGTGTGGTTAGGAAGTCTCATTGGCTGCCGGGCTTTGACCGGGATGGCCTGAAGATGCCAACAACAAACACCGCGATGAGCACAACGCACGGGATCACCAACAAGCCTGCGACGATCAGGAAATACTCTCTCAGTCCAGCGACCAACCCCGCTACCAGCTTCAGAATAAGTTCCACGACCAAAGTGTAGCCGAACTATCCGCTTCCAGGCGCAGCGGGTTGGCCTGTCTGGTCGTACCAATTACGCTCGAGCGAATGGATCCTGGAAGAATTGACCGCTCTCCGCGACAAGCGGCCCTCACAACCCAAGTGGGTTGGGCAAGCCGAGCCCCCATAAAGTCGGGCCGCTATTGTCCATTCGCCGGCATCCACGATCCGGTCTTGACCGGTCGTTCGTCGCTGCTCACTGGTCGTCAGTCACTAGTCGCTGATAGACTCAAGGCTACGGACAGGGGCATGGCCAGGGGAAACTTCGGAGAACGCCTAAAACGCGAGCGGGAATTGCGCGAGGTTACGCTGGAGGAAATCACCCAGGCAACGCGCATCGGATCTCGTTTTCTGGAAGCACTCGAAAATGAAGAATGGGACAAGCTTCCCGGCGGCGTATTCAACCGCGGCTTTGTCCGTTCCATCGCCCACTATCTCGGCCTGAATGAGGAAGCATTTCTGGGCGAGTACGACCTGGCGCACGGCGCGCACGCCGAACAGCAGGCGCAGAAACAAGCACAGAAAATCGAAGAACGCATTCCCCCAACGCCGCTATGGATCCCGGCGGCTCTGGTCGCTGGGGCTCTGCTGCTGGCCGCCGCCATTATATTTGGCGGCATCTACGGTTGGCGCCGATTCGTCCGCCACTCCCCTCCAAAGCCGGCATCCAGCCTCGCTTCTCCGGCGCCGAACTTATCGATGAAAGCGAACGCCTCTCCACTCACGGTTTCCAACACTGCTTCCCTTTCGGCCGCCAACCCATCTGGCTCACCCCGACTGCCACTGGATCTTTCCGTCTCTGCCGACAGACCAGCCCGCGTTCGCGTGCAAGCCGACGGCACTTTGGTCCTGGACGACGCCGTCCAAACAGGAGAGAATCGCGACTTTTCCGCCAACACCTCCTCAGTCGTCACCGCGGCCGATTCCCGCGCGGTGTTGCTGGAATTGAACAGCGAAGCAACGCCATCCGTCGGCGCGGCTGGCGCCTCCGGTACAATAACCCTGACAAGGAAGAATTTGAGGCAGGCATCCGGTGGAAACTCTCAGCCCTGAAGTCCTGGAAGAACTGCGGCACGGCCGAGCGCCGCGTGAACGAAAAATGGCCGTCTGCACCACGGGTGCCCACCTCGCTCCCGTCGACCGCGCGGAGATTTTGTGCGTCCTTTCCGAAGACTCCGATGAATTGATCTCCACGCGCGCCCAGGAAGCAATGCTATCGATTGCACCTGAGATTTTCGTTGACGCGGTCAAGCGCGAGACAGCCGTTCACGCGGTATTTTCCTACGTATCTAAGAAGATCCCGCGTACACCCGGTGTAGCCGAAGCGATGGCCGCGAACAAACATTGCCCGCCGGAATGCCTGGTGCCTCTGGTTCCCTATTTTTCACCGGCCATCGTGCAGCATCTTTTGGAAGAGCTGGACCGCGTCACGGCGCATCCCCACCTTGCGTCAATGCTGGAGCACTCCGCCTTCGTCACCCCCGAGCAAAAGAAAATCCTGGAGGATTTCCGCAGCACACACATCGACCATGGACACCTGGCCGACGCGGCCGCCGATGCCGAACCGGACGCGGGCCGCCGCCAGACGCTTCTGCAACAGATTGGCCGTATGACCGTGGCGCAACGCGTGCAGTTTGCAATGAAGGGGAGCTCCGAAGCTCGGCGGACCCTGATCCGGGACTCCAACAAAGTGGTGCAGCGCTCCGTTCTGCAATCGCCGCGGCTGACCGACCAGGAAGTGGAAGCGTTCGCCGCAATGGCGAATCTCACCGACGAAATACTCCGCTTGATTGCTGGCAACCGGAATTTTCGCAAGAACTACGTTGTGGTTCGCAATCTGCTCAACAATCCCAAGACGCCGCTGGATGTGACCCTGCACATGTTACCGGTGCTCACTCCTTCGGATCTGAAGAAACTTTCGATGAACAAGAATATTCCAGAAACGTTGCGCTCCTCGGCTCTCAAACTCCAGCGCACCCGTGCTTCAGCGCAAAAGTAAAATACCGCAATAATGTGATAATGGCTGAGTCGATTCATGAGCCTTCACATCGATGGTAACGGGGGTTTATTCAAAATGTCGTCGAAACGGTTTGGATGGTTTTTGTGCATCGCCGCGCCGCTCGCTATCGGCGGGCTGATCGAGGCGACCTCACCGGTTTCCCTGCTGGCGGATTCCGATCCTTGGACAAAGGCCCAGACCGTACAAGTCGCTGACCTGGCCAAGGAACTCGGCGACTCCAAGACAGCGCCCATCGTCGTGTTCGTGGGTTTCAAACGGCTCTATACCGCCGGCCACATCAAAGGCGCTCAATATCATGGGACCGCGGGTAGTGAAGAAGGCTTGAAAGAACTGACCTCCTGGGCCGCAGGAATTCCCCGCACAACCCACCTGGTGATTTACTGTGGCTGTTGCCCGATGGAACGCTGCCCGAATATCCGGCCCGCGTTCAAGGTTCTGCGGGGACTTGGATTCAAGAAGCTTCGTGTGCTTTTGCTCCCCCAGGATTTCGCCACGGACTGGGCCGGCAAGGGATTTCCGTACGACAAGGGCGAGTAGGCCATGCGGGTCGCGCTAAGCTGGCGGAACTCCGGCGCTCCGATTTCCGCTCTTTCTGTTAACTTTTTGGCGAGCCCCGTCCACGCGAGGTCTTCTCGCAAATCCCCTTCACGTTAGTATGCCTTCCGGGGTTATTTTTCCGGGAGGCTTCCCATGCGGAAATGGTGTGTCTCGATCGTGATTGCGATTGCATGCGGGTGGATCGCGCTAGCTCAGGAAAGGCCGCAATACACCGAAGACGAAGGCAAGATTCTGGCGCTCGAGAATCTGTGGAATCGCGCCGAACAAGCCAGGGACACGACGGCGCTATCGCAGATTTTCGCACCGACCATGGTTTACGTGGATTACGACGGTTCGCTCAAGACCCGAGATCAATTCCTGGCCTACGTGAAGAATGATACGTCGGCGCCGGAACAGCTCGTCAGCGAAGATCTGAGCATCCATTCTTATGGCGAGTTCGCCGTTGTTACCGGCATCTTTCGCGGCAAGTGGAGCAAAGGCGGAAAGACCACTGTGATGCGTGGTAGGTACGTCGACGCCTGGGCCAAACTGGGCGGCACCTGGCAATGCGTTTCCGCCCAGGCCACCCTGATCCAGCCCCACTGATCCAATACACAAACTAATCTCTTACCCAGCGCCGGTGCGGCGTGACTCCCCGCTGGCTTCCTTGCTATTCTCGATGCGTTCCAAATCGCTCCCGGGGTGAAACCTGTGAAAACAATTTTGAAATCCATGCTCGTTTCTGGTTTGTTCGTTGCGTTTGCACTCGCAGCGCACGCGCAACAGGCCACCGATTTCCACTTTGACGGCAATACATGGTGGTCGCACGTCAAATTCTTGGCGGACGATTCGCTGGAAGGCCGCGACACCGGCAGTGATGGCCTGCGAAAAGCGCAGGCTTATGCGGTGGAGCAGTTCAAAAAAGCGGGCCTTGAGCCTGCGGGGACGGACGGGTTTTACCAGCCGGTTTCCTTCATGCAATACGAACTGGATGAGGCAAAGTCTTCGCTGGCTCTGGTCGTAAACAATCAAGCCAAGCCGCTTTCGTTCGCAGACGACGCGTTTTTCAGCACCAGGGCAACTCACGAATCTGTCCAGCTCACGGCGCCACTGGTGTTCGTCGGCTATGGACTGAAAATTCCAGAGAAAAATCTGGATGAACTGGCCGGATTGGATCTGAAGGGTAAAGTCGTGGTGTACCTGGCGGGCTCACCCTCGGACATTCCAACAGCGCTTGCCTCGCACTATCAAACAGCCGGCGAGCGCTGGAAGTCTCTGAAAGCAGCGGGAGCGATTGGCATCGTGGCAATCATGAATCCCGCCTCAATGGACATTCCCTGGTCGCGGACTTCCGCGAACCGCAATCATCCGGCGATGGATCTGGCGGGCGCGGAATTCAACGAAACTCCCGGCCAGCAGCTCGGTGTGGTTTTCAACCCTGCGGCGGCGGAAGGTTTGTTTGCAGGCTCAGGCCACACCTTCGAGGAAATTGCGGCGCTCGGCAAGGATCGCAAGCCCCTGCCGCACTTTGTGCTGGCCGCATCCCTGAAAGCCGAAGCCAAGGTGCTTTCGAAAAAGGTGGAATCGGCGAACGTGGTGGGCAAGTTGCGCGGCTCCATGCCCGGGTTGCAGGGCGAGTATGTGGTGCTTTCCGCCCACATTGATCATGTGGGGATCGGCGCACCAATCAACGGCGACAAAATCTACAACGGCGCGATGGACGACGGCTCCGGCAGTGCCGCCGTGATGGATATTGCCGCAAGCCTCAAAGCGCATCCGGAAACGCTGCAGCGCTCGGTGATCTTTCTGCTGGTTACGGCGGAAGAAAAAGGCCTGCTGGGATCGAAATATTTCGCCGAACATCCAACCGTTCCCGTGCGAACGATCGTTGCAGACATTAACATGGACATGTTTCTGCCCATCGTTCCTCTAAAGATTCTCAGGATTCAGGGCATTCAGGAATCAGACCTCGGCAGCAGCGCGGCAAAGATTGCCGAATCCATGGGCATCAAGCCCATCGCCGACCCGGAGCCACTGCGCAACGCATTTATCCGCAGCGACCAGTACAGTTTCATCAAGAGAGGGATACCCGCCGTGAAAATTGATGTGGGCTTCGAACTGGGAACGCCGGAGCAAAAGATTTTCAAGGATTGGCTGACGAACCGCTACCACGCGCCGTCGGACGACGTGAATCAGCCGGTGGACCTGCAGGCTGCGGCAACTTATGAAGAGTTCACGCGCCGCTTGCTGATCTTTACGGCAAACACCTCCGCAAAACCGCAATGGAAACCGGATTCCTTTTTCCGCCGCTACGCCGCGGACTGAATTCCGCAAACTTGCGAATCTTCCATGCACATCGACCAGCTACGAAAACTTTGCCTTTCTTTTCCCGGCGTGACGGAGCAAATCCAGTGGGGCGATGATCTGCTCTTCAAGGTGGGCGGCAAGATGTTTGCCGTGACTCGGCTGGAACCCGCGAAGGTCTGGATTTCTCTGAAAGCCAATCCGGAAAGTTTTGCGGAGCTTACCGAGAGACCGGGAGTTATCCCGGCACCGTATCTGGCGCGCGCAAAATGGATTTCACTGGAGTCCCCGGACACCTTGCCCGAAGCCGAAATCGCAGAGCTGCTGCGCGAATCCTACGAACTGGTGCTGGCTAAGCTGCCGCGAAAAGTGCGGGAGTCGGTCGGAAAACGGTCTGTGGCAAAGATACGAGCAAGGAAAAAGCTAGCTGCGAAAATCAAATAGCAGAAAGTGAAGTAAGGGATGAGAACGAATCAGGCCATGGCTTTGGAGCCGACAGGGCGCCGAAGCGGGCGAGCACCGGGAAGCGGAAACGTCATTTTCCAGAAATTGGTTTCAGAGTTGACGAATTCCACGCCGACGTAAAAGTGGCCGTCGCGCTCTTTTTTAGCATACACGACGCGCGATTCCGTGGAACGATTCGTGTTTTCGTTTACCAGCAACAGATCCTGGCCTGCTACCAGCGGCTCATCCATAACCAACTGGCCGCCCTGCTTGTTGATGGAACGCGTCGCGCAACGCACGCAAAATTTTTCGCCCTGATCGTTCACACCATGGGCAATCACCGGCAAGGTGAGAGTGACGCGCAATGTGCGCCTGCGCTCGCGATAACGAAAGTGTAGAACACCCACGGGGACCTTCCCGCTGCGGACTGCATCAGCCCGCTTCGTGCTTCGGCCTTTCATCAATTCCAGAGAAACCTGCAGGAACTCGCAATGGAGGACTCTGCGCGGATTTCAGGAAACAACAAAGGCGCGGCTGACTCTGCGGATGATTCTGCCCTGCAGCACGCTCTAAAACAATAGCTGCGCCGTACTAAAATACACCTCGTCCTACCAGTACGCCAGTACTTCCGTTAAGTTTTTTCAGATTTTCATGCCCGCCAGCGAGGCGGGCAAGGAATGGGCGAATTCTGGCATCCGGGTGAAGAGGGTTAGTCAGTTCCTCGCCAGCGCCCCCGCGTTCGGCACTATCCCTATATTTTTGTATGAATTACATCGAACCATGGCAAGTACGGGGCGCTGGGTTGGGCCAAATTACGCTTCGCTGCTCACCCCCGGTCGGCATCCCGGGGCTGAAGCGTAAGTTTGAGTCAGGGCTCCAAAAGCCGAATGATCTCCACTTTCCAGGGCCTCCGGCTGACCTCGAGCAAGGCGAGTGTCACCGGCAGTTGAAAGCGGCGCGGCCCGGCGCTCCCTGGGTTCAGGTACAAGACTCCCGCATCGAGGCGCTGTTGGACTTGGTGGGTGTGGCCGCTGATCACCGCATCGTATCCCGCAGCTTGGGGTTTCAGGTCGAGATCGCGGAGATTGTGGAGCACATAGAAATGGAATCCCGAGGTTTCGACGACAGTGGTCACCGGAAGTTCCTGGGCCCAAGGTTGAGTGTCCACATTCCCGCGCACGGCAAACACGGGAGCAATGCCTTTGAGTTGGGTGAGGATTTCGGGCGCCCCGACATCTCCAGCGTGAATGATGAGCTGCGCCCCGGCCAGGGCGTGTAGCGCTTCCGGGCGGAGCAGGCCGTGTGTATCTGAGATGACACCGATCCGCATTGAGTTCCGGAGAAGGCTTAGTCCTTTTCTGGTTCCCGATATTCCTCCGGAACGTCGTCTTCGGGAAATTGGTGTGTGACGACTTCGGAAACATCGGGATCCGCGGCGTTTTCGACGCCCGATACCGCTTCCGCTTCGAACGTTTGTCCTTCTTCCAGCAGTTCCGTCACGCTCTCCGAATCGATTCCGGCGCGGTCAGAAAGGCCCTGGATATCGCCGGATTGCCCCCCGGTTCTGGAGCCGAGTCCCTTGCGCTGGTAACTGGCCAGTCCGCCAGCCTCCGCTTTTCCACGCGGGCGTGGCTTGGTAGCTTTCTTCTTGAGTGCTTTCTTAGGCGTCGGCTTCCCTTTGGACTTTGCCTTCTTTGCTTGCTTTTTCGGCTTGCGCGGCGCTGTTTTCTTTTTAGCTTTCCTGGTTGTTTTCTTTTTTCCGGCCATTTGCGTGTGCTCCCGTCCCGAGTCTACCACTGACTTCGCCGCGTAGCGATTGCCGGCGGCGGAGTGGAATTTCCCGGCGCGCCGACTATAATGCAGGGAGAATCCGCGCGATGGCAATAGGCGCTCAACGCGCCGGGGACGCTCGGGGGCAAAGCCGACATGAAAAAAGAGGAACTCCGTGCCCGGGTAGAAGAAGTCGGCATCGTGCCGGTAATCCGGACGTCTTCCGCGGACGACGCAAGATTTGCGGTCGAAGAGATTGCCAACGGCGGGATTCCGATTATTGAAGTCACGATGACGGTTCCGGGCGCAATCGAAGTCATTCGCGAACTGGTCAAGAAAGTCCCTGAGGTGATTCTGGGCGCGGGGACGGTGGTGGATTCGGAAACAGCCCGGGAATGCATGGCGGCGGGAGCGCAATTTATCAGCAATCCGGCGCTGGACCTGTCCACCGTGCAGCTGGTGGCGAAGAATCCCGGCGTGATTATGATGTCGGGCGCGCTGACGCCAACCGAGGTGCTGTCCGCGTGGAAAGCAGGCGCGGATTTCGTAAAAATTTTCCCCTGCTCGCTTGTAGGCGCGGACAACTACATTCGAACTTTGAAAAGGCCCTTTCCGGATATCCCCTTGATTGCCGGAGGCGGTGTGAATCAGCAGAACGCGGCGCATTACATCCTGGCGGGCGTCTCCGCAATCAGCGTGGGGAAAGAGCTGATTCCAAGGGAGTCTATGCTGCTGCACAAGCCGGACCGCATTCGCGAATTGACCAAACGCTTTGCGAGCATCGTGCGGACGACGCGGGCGCGGCTGGCGGAGGCCCAGGCACAGGTGGCGAGTTTTCGATGACCCGAGTTAGCGCCGCCGGCTAGAATTCGAGATGCAGCCGCAACGTGGGAACGACCACGGGGCCGCGATCGACGTTGTATCCGGGATGCACGACATATTGAAGACCCAAGGCGGGAAAAATCCCGCGCCAGGCGTGCAGCGTATAAAAGCTTTCCACTATATTTTCCCGCGAATAGTTCAGTTTTCCATCGCCCAACAGAAACCCAAGACCGCCCAGGCTCAAATAGCGGGCATGGTCGCGGCTGATGCCATTGCTGACGAAGACCAGGCCAACGCGATCGTACTTGCGGCTCCAGCGGCCGCCGTTTCCGCCGGCGCCAATTTGCCACGTCTGGTCCACCTCGGTATACGCGTAGGATTCGTGCTGGCCTTCGTTCCATCCCCAGCGTCCGAAGAGACCGAACCAATCGGTAAGCGGCTGTTCGAAATTTGCGCCGAACCCGTACTTCACGCTGGTCTGCAGCGGGTGATCGGTGATCTCGGGAACCGCAGTTGTTGGATTCGCGAGCCAGGAATTTACGGCATCCCGATAGTCGCCCATATTGGCGT
>DATLVJ010000482.1:0-2354 GCA_035577585.1 Candidatus Limnocylindrales bacterium | reverse complement strand
CGGCCTTGTTTGTTCCTGCGCGGTTGAGCGGGAGTTACGGAGGCGCTATAATCGCGGCCGGAAGTCCGCGCACCCGGCGAAACAGAGGGCTTCCATGAATCGTCGTAAGTTTCTTGCAACCAGTGGCATTTTTGGCGCTGGCTTACTTGGGGCAGGCAACGCCTCTTCGAGTTTGCTGCACGCTGAACCCGGAACCGATTTCGAATCACATCTCAATCTGGAGGACAAACCAGTGGCTTTTACCGTGCCGCCCCTGCCGTACCCGAATGACGCACTTGAACCATATATTGACGCTCGAACGATGGAAATCCATCACGACAAGCATCATGGCGCTTACGTGACCAATCTGAACAAGGCCCTGGAAGGGCATGCAGACCTGCAGGCGAAATCGATCGACGACATCCTGAAGAATCTGGACAGCGTGCCGGAAAATATCCGCGGCGCGGTGCGCAATAATGGCGGAGGACATTGGAACCACTCGCTCTTCTGGCAGTTAATGAAGAAGGGAGGCGGCGGGGAGCCGAAGGGCGACTTGGCCGCGGCGATTACGGCAAGCTTTGGATCCTTTGCGGGATTTAAGGAGAAGTTCAAAGCGGCCGGACTGGGCCGGTTTGGATCCGGCTGGGCGTGGCTGCTGGTAAAAGATGGGAAGTTGGCGATTGATTCGACGGCGAACCAGGACACGCAGTACATCGCCGGAGGCAAAGCGGTGATCGGGATTGATGTGTGGGAACACGCGTACTACCTGAAGTATCAGAACGTGCGGGGGGATTATATTGATGCGTGGTGGAACGTGGTGAATTGGGACAAAGCGGCGGAATTGTACGCCGCAGCGAAGTAATGAACTAAAAAAGGGCCGGGCAAGTCCGGCTCCTGCAACCGCGGGGAAAAGTAAAAGGCCGTTCCGGTTCAACTGGAACGGCCCTTTATATTAGAACGAGTGTCGAGCAGCGGGTTACGCCATCATGCGATGACGAGCCAGCGGAAGCACCTTGTCAGAATTTGGCGGCCTGCGATAGTTTTCGCGACGCTCCCGAAAAGGACCAAGCTCCGGAGCAGGGCCGCCGACTGCGGGCGAAATGGAATCCAAGGAATGACGGGAAGCTTCGCGCATTAATTCGAGGCGACCACGGACCTTGAATTTGGCGAGCAGAGAAGAGACGTGAAATTTTACGGTGCGTTCGGAGAGATTGAGTTCGTTGGCGATTTCCTTGTTGGCAAGGCTGCGAAGGATGCCATCGAGGACTTCCTCTTCACGGCGGGTAAGGCGCACGGCGTTTTTGGCGCTGTGGCCGGCTTCAAGAAGCTTCTGGGCTTTTTCGGCAAGGCCGTTCAAAGAATTGGGAGCGGCCGGAACCATGACAAGATAATCCTTGGGTGATTGGCCGCGCACCAAGCAATGCATGGCGAGCAGGCCAGCGGCGTGATCGACGGGGAGTTCCCCGCTGGGTCCGGCCTCGACATGAAAATGGGCCGTACCCGTGGTTTTTTCGTAGAACAAATAGACGCTGGTTGGAGCAGAGTACTTGGGCTGGGGCAGCGAATGCGTCCCTAGACTTCTGCGGATCAACTTCACGTGCACTCCTCTGATTGTGCCTCGTGGTGGGACCGAAGCCATCCTGTTGGATTTTGACCCTCAATAACCTCCGATTGAGGTCGGCCGGAATGACCGAGCAAGTGACAGGAAAGTAGGACCGGTTCAGGCCTAGATACACCAGAGGAAAAAATCCCTCAGAAACCCCCTGGAGTAAAGCAAAGGATCCCCGTCAATAGCTTGCGAAAGTTACACCTGACCGCAGTAAAGCCATGCAACCGGTTGGCCGGACTGTAAGTTTTGACAGGGGATGGATTGTCAAGCACTTACAGGATGTTAGGCAAAGCAGTTGGGGGTGATTGAAGGTAGAAAATGCCCGGGTCTCGAAAATTTTTCCGAGAGGGCAGGATTTCCACAACCTATGGAGTCAGGACGCGAGTCTGATCGGGGCTGATGATTTCGTACTGAATGCCGCGCCACTTTATGCGGCGGCCGATGAGCGAGGAGCAAAAATTGATTAAGTACAGAAACGGGACGAGCAACGTAACAGCAACATAAATCCAGGATTGGGCCATGATTTCGGCACGGACCGAGGGGATGGCGTCGGTGACTCCGATGACACGAAGGGCCCCCCGGAAGGCGGCGAGGAGCAAGGGAAGAACCAATAGGGTGAGCACCTGGGAGGATGGCCGGGATTCGATGGCGAGATCGAGCGCAAGAAAGAGGCCCAGGAGCAGAGTGAAACAGTAGAGAAAGTGAGTGGCGAAGGCGGTGGCCCACATTTTGGGGCGATAGATTCGCGTGATTTTGATTTGCCGGT
>DATLVJ010000481.1:0-16575 GCA_035577585.1 Candidatus Limnocylindrales bacterium | reverse complement strand
GATAACGGCGGAAGAAGCGCAGCGAATCGGCCTGGTGAATCGTATTTATGAACTGGCGGAGCTGCTGCCCGCGGCCGAGGCGATGGCGAAAAAGATTATCGAGAAAGCGCCGTTGGCCGTGAAATACTGCATGGAAGCGATTGAACGAGGAGTGGAAATGCCGCAGGAAGAGGGGTTGTTCCTGGAGGCGACGCTGTTTGGATTGTGCTGCGCGACGGAAGATATGCGAGAAGGGACGAAGGCGTTTTTGGAGAAGCGGGCGGCGGTTTTTAAGGGGAAGTAAAGGAAGTTAAGGAAGTAACTGGGGTAAAGGTCTTGCGTGGCGATCTCAATTTTATGTGCTTAGCAAGAAATTGGATGTTGGGGTTCTTCCGGTGCAAACAGCGCGCCCTCATGATCACAGAAGTTCTTAGCGTTTTGAGCACCAGGTAAAATGCCGTTGAAGGCAAATGCGGATTAGTGGATTGGGAAGCGAGAGCGATGATCCAGCCCGGTAAAATTGACGGAGGGTTGATTGGCGAGGGGTTTCGCTTTGGCGTTGTGGTGAGCCGATTCAATAGTTTTATTACGGAGCGGCTGCTGCAGGGAGCAGTGGATGCGCTGGAGCGCGGCGGGGCGGCGAGCAAAGATGTGGACGTGATTCACGTGCCCGGGGCGTTCGAATTGCCGCTGGCTGCAAAAAAGCTGGCGCTGGCGGGCCGATACGACGCGCTGATCGCGATTGGCTGCGTGCTGCGCGGCGAAACGGCGCACTACGATTATGTTTGCTCGGAAACTTCGCGCGGGTTGCAACTGGCGCAGATGGATACGGGCGTGCCGGTGATGTTTTGCGTGCTGACGTGCGACACGCTGGAGCAGGCGATCGACCGCGCAGGATTGAAGGGCGGCAATAAGGGATTCGAGGCCGGGCTGGGGGCGATCGAGATGGCGCAGCTGTCGCGGAAGTTGCGGGGTCCGGCGAAAGCTTCGTCAGCTCCGACTGGTAAAAGGCGGCGCAAATAACTTGAGCTTGCGGACGAAATCACGGGAATTTGCGATGCAGATGCTGTTTCAATGGGACATGAGCCAGCAGTTGGCCGAGAAACTGGAGCTGACTTTCTGGAAGAGCGCGAAAGCGGCGGCGCAGACGCGTACGTTTGCGAACCAGCTTTTTGAAGGCGCGGCACATGACGCCAAGGCGCTCGACGAGTTGATCAGCAGGCACGCTGCAAACTGGCGGCTGGACCGGCTGGCGGCGATTGACCGCGCGATCCTGCGCCTGGCGATGCACGAAATGCGGGCCACGGATACGCCGGTGAAAGTTGTGATTAACGAAGCGGTGGATCTGGCCAAGAAATATTCCTCGGATGATGCCGGGGGTTTCGTTAATGGGATCCTCGACGCTTACCAAAAGACAATCAAAGCGAAGTGACGGACATTCCGATGCTTCAAAAGCGCCCGCCCCGCAAATGCGATCGGGGTGCAAAATGCGCACCTCGGAAGGCGGCCGCTACAAATGCGCGCGGAGCCACCTAAAGGTGGCCGCTACATAGGAAAACATGAACAGATTTGCCATTGGCTGCGTTGGCTTTGGGCTAGGTGCGGATTGTGCCTTCGAAGACCTTTACGGCGGCGCCGCTTACGCGTGGCGTGAGTTTTTTGCCGTTTTGCGAGACTTCCACTTCGATTTCGCTGGGGCGGCCCATTTCGACGCCCTGGGCGATGTGCAGGGTGTGGCCAGCACCGAGATTTCCGTGCTTGACGAGATACGCGCCTAGCGAACCGGCAGCCGAGCCAGTGGCCGCGTCTTCGTACATTTCCCACGGCATCATTCCCCGGGCGAAGGCGGAGGAATTGCCGCCGAGCGCGAAGCAGTAAGCGAGAGCGCCCTGCTTGCCGAAGAGGCCGGCGAGTTCCATCATATTCAGTTGAATTTTAGCGAGTGCCTGGCGATTGCGCAGCGGGACCATCAGGTTGAAAATTCCGGTGGAGACAAATTCCGGATCGAGTTTGGGATCGAGATCTTTCAGCAAAAGTCCGAGCGATTCCGCCAACTTTTTCTTGTTGATCTTCGATGGCTTGAAGGCGGCTTCTTTTTGGGTCATGGTGACGCGTTGTGGGCGGCCGTCCTTGAAGCGAATTTCGACCGGCAGAATTCCGGCGCCGGTTTGCTGCATGATGTGTACGCCGCCTTCTTGCGCGGGGACGACGCCGAGTTCGGCGAGAAGGAACCACGTGCCGATGACCGGATGGCCGGCGAGCTTCAACTCTTCCTTGGTGGTGAAGATGCGGAGGCGGGCGAGCGCGCGGTCGTCAGTCGGTTTTTGCACAAAAACGGTTTCGGAAAGATTCATCTCGCGGGCGATGGCCTGCATCTGATCTTGCGAAAGGCCGTCGCCATCGGTGATCACGGCGAGGGGATTCCCTTGGAAGCGGGTGGTGGTGAAGACGTCGAGTGTGTAGAAGCGATGTTGCATGGCTGGGTCCTGTCTTTCCGGCCGCCGAGCGGTCAAGTCTAAATGCGCTCGAGCTGGCTGACGGTCCTTTCGTTCTGGATATTTCCGGTGTTCAAAGTGGAGCGGGGTTCGATCAAGACGATGTGAACTTCTTCGTCGGCAGAGGGGCAGTGCTCAATGCCGCGGGGAACGATCACGAATTCACCTTCGCGGACCACGGCTTCGCGGTCGCGGAATTTCATGCGCAATATGCCTTTCACGACAAGAAAAAGCTCGTCTTCGTCGTCGTGGTGGTGCCAGATGAATTCGCCTTTCAGTTTGACGGCTTTCACGTGGCAGTCGTTCACTTCGCCGATGACGCGCGGGTTGCAGTAGTCCTGGAATTTTCCGAATTTGTCTTTGAGGTTGACTGTTTCCATGGATTGCTCCCTAAAGCGCGTTGACCGCCGCGACCGTGGATTGCAAAACCCGCCTGGTTGTTTCCGGCCGCGAAGTCTCGGAATAGATGCGCAGAAGATTTTCGGTGCCCGATGGGCGAACCAGTACCCAGCCGATATCGCCGAGATAAAGCTTGATACCGTCCATGTTTTCGCGGCGCGTGACGTCCCAAGTGTCGATGCGTTTCGTTTTTTCATTGGTGAAATGGGCGATGGCCTTTTCTTTTTGACCGGGCTTCACGTCCAAGTCGATGCGGCCGTAATGAAACTCGCCGAATTCCGCGTGCAGCGCGGCGAGCAGTTCGCCGAGGGATTTGCCGTGCCAGGCCATCAGTTCGGCGAGGAAGAGCGCGGAAACCTGGGCGTCACGCTCGGGCAGATAGAGGCTGGTGCCGATGCCGCCGCTTTCTTCGCCGCCGATCAGGATGTCCTGCTGTAGCATAAGCTCGCAAATATATTTGAAACCGATGGGCACTTCGTGGAGCTTGCGGTTAAATTTCGCGGCCAGTTTGTCGATGAGTTTCGTAACGGAAAAGGTTTTGGCGATGTCGCCGGGAAGTTTCCTGGTGTCGACGAGGTGCCAGACCATAAGGGCGAAAATCTGGTGCGGGTTGATGAAGGAGCCGTCGCGGTCGATGGCGCCGATGCGGTCGCCGTCCCCGTCCGCGGCAAGCCCAGCGTCATATTTCCCTGCGAGGACCGCTTTGCGCAGTGCATCAATGTGCGGCTCGATGGGTTCTGGATGGACGCCGCCGAAGCGCGGGTCGCGGGTGCCGCGGATTTCGTCGCAAACAACGCCGTTGCGCTGGAAAAGTTCGTGCAAGAGGCCGGCGGCGGAACCGTGCATGGGGTCGGCGACGAAGCGGAATTTGGAGTCGCGCAGGCGTTGCCAGTCGATCAGTTTTTCGATGGCGTCGAGATAGGGCTCTCGAGGTTCCAGCGACCGGATCAAATCTTTTCGCGGCGGCAGTGGGGGCACGCCGTTGGAGAGCACGGTTTCGAGTTCGTTTTCAATTTGGGCGACGATGGAGGGAAGCGCACTGCTGCCATAGCTGGCCTTGTACTTGATGCCGTTCCAGGAATAGGGATTGTGGCTGGCGGTGATAACGATTCCTCCGGCAGCCTGGCGCTGGCGAACAAGTAGGGAAATTGCGGGCGTGGGGCAGGGTTTGTCGGCGAGCCAGACGGGCGTTCCGGTGGAGCCGATGACTTCGGCAACGGCTGCGGCGACGCGATCGGATGCGTAGCGATGGTCGTAGCCGACCAGGACGCCTTTGCGCGCGTCTTCGCCGCGCACGACGTAGCGGGCGATTGCGGCGGCGACGGTGCGCGCGTTCGCGAATGTAAAATCCTCGGCGATGATGCCGCGCCAGCCGTCGGTGCCAAATTGAATCGAAGCCATTGCATTCGAGTATACGCGAGGAGGGCGAGGGGCCAAAGATTTCGGGCTCAGGTACGGGTAGAGAAGAGTGATAAACGCAATCCAATTTGGCAGCACGACGTTTTCGTTCCGAAGATAACCGAGCGACCGGGAAATTTCTGTCCCGACCAAAAAAAGTGGAATGCAGAAAAATGCACAAAGCGATAGTCACGTTTAGTCGAAAAATTGAATGGTTGGATTGACACGCGTAAGGGGATGCCGGATGCTGTTGGCAAAGTCGTTAGTCTGAATCGAGATTACGAGGTGGCCCGGGAATGGGAGGACTGAGTTTCCTCATCTATCCGTGGGGATTTGTCGTCCAGGGTGTGGCGCTGTGGCACTTCGTGAGGCGGCGGCCGGAAGGCTATTGGCTGTGGATCATCATTTTCGGCGGCGTGCTGGGTGCCGGGGTGTACGTGGTCGTCGAGATGATCCCGGACCTGGGGTTGCTTCGCGGGACGTTTCAGGGATTTGGGCGGCGCTCGCGGATTCAAAACCTGGAGATACAAATTCTGGACAATCCGTCGGCGGGGAATCTGGAGGAACTGGCGGAGCTGTATTTTGAGCAGAAGAATCATTCGAAGGCCAGGGAGTTGCTGAACCAGGCAATTTCCACGCGGAGTGATTCGCCGCATGCGTTTTATTTGCGGGCGAAGGCGGCGCTGGGAATGGAAGACTATGCGGGGGCGGTTCCCGACCTGGAGTACGTGATCGGGAAGGACGCGAAGTTTGATTACTACCGGGCGACGGGGCTGCTGGGCGACGCTTATGCGCGCACCGGAGATATGGAAAAAGCGGGGATTTATTTCGCACCTGCCGCGCAGTTTTCGACTACGCCGGAGACGCTGTACAACTACGCGAACTATCTGAAGCTGGCGGGGAAGAAAGAGGAAGCGCGGGAGTGGGTGCAAAAATTGGCTGCGAAGAAGCGGACGTTGCCGAGGTACATGCAACGGGTGGAGCGGCCCTGGTTCCGGAAGGGCAAGGCGCTGCAGAAAGAGTTGGCGGCCTGACGAGAGCGTGAACGCTATAGGAGCTTTTTGTGCTTGCGGTCTTCGAGAGTTTTGACGATTTTGGCGACGTCCTGGGCGCGGTCGCGGGGGCAGATGAGGAGAGCGTCGGGGGTTTCGACGACGACGAGGCCGGTGACGCCGATGGCGACGACATATTTATCGGGGCTCCAGAGGAAATTGCCTTCGGCATCGAGCGTGTGACCAGGCCCGGCAAAAATATTTTCGGTGGGATGCTTGGCGAGGAGTTCGTGAACCGCGGACCAGGAGCCGATATCGCTCCAGCCCATTTCGGCGGGGATGACGAAGACGCGTGAGCCGCCGGAATGCCGGGTGGCGCGTTCGAGGATGGCGTAGTCCACGGAGATATTTTCGAGTTGCGGATAGATGCGCTTTAATTTGGCGGCGTAACTCCGCTTCCCGATGTGGCGGGCGAGCTCTTCAATCTGCGCACGGGTTTTTGGCAGGAATTCCTTCAACGCATCGAGAAAAGTGGAGACGCGCCAGAAAAACATTCCCGCGTTCCAGTGGAAATTTCCTGAGGCCAGGTATTCCTTGGCGACGGCAAGCTCCGGCTTTTCTTTGAAACACGCAACGGCAAAAATGGGGGCGCCCTTTTCGGTTACTGAATCGCCCCGGCGCTCGATATACCCGAAGCCGGTTTCGGGGCGCGTGGGGGGAATGCCGAGGACCAGCATGTGGCCGGGCTTGCGCGCTTCGTCGAGGGCGGCGCGGACGATTTCACGATAGCGGCCGGGCTGGGCGATGTAGTGATCCGCGGGAAGGACGGCAAGCAGCGCGTCGCCGCCGGCGGAGTGGCGCACATGAATCGCGGCCAGCGCGATTGCCGCGGCGGTGTTCCTTCCGATCGGCTCGTTCAGCACATGCTTTCGCGCGGCAGCGGGCAACTGTTTTGCCAGGGCGGACGCCTGCTGCGCGTTGGTCACGGTCCAGGTACGCTGCGCAGGGACAAGAGGCGCCAACCGCGAGACGGTCTGCTGGAGCATCGAGCCTTCGCCGACAATATTCAGAAGCTGTTTCGGTGTGCGCGTGCGGCTGCGCGGCCAGAAGCGGGTGCCGCGTCCTCCGGCAAGAATTACCGCGTGGATAGCCAGCGCTTTTTCTTTTTTCACTCAGCACCTAGCACGACGCGCGAAATTGCCTGGTCTTCAAAGCCCTGGTTGCGCAATTGCCTGCGCAGAGCGCCGGTGTCCGGCATGGTTACGCGCAGGACCGAGCTTACCGCATCCGGCTGCAGCAGGGTTGTGGGCAGAGTGGCAGGCAAAAACCACGCTTCACCCGGGCGGTAGGGGAAGGCCCGCTCGGAATCATGGAAGGCGCCGGTGCCTTCGAGAATCACGAAAATCTGAAACTCTTCCGGATCGCTTTCGATGGGGGTGGTGCGGTTACAATCCCAGCGCTCGGTGGCAAAATATTCGCAGGCTGCGAGCAGATATTTTTTCGCGTCGGGGGAGTGCAACGCCAGCGGTTCGATTTTGCCGCCGCGCCCGGCCCCGAAATTTGTAACTTCGAGCGCTTTCTCAATGTGCAGCTCGCGCGGCTTGCCGGAAGAGTCCACACGCCCAAAATCATAAACGCGGTAGGTGAGGTCGGAATATTCCTGGATTTCGCAGACCACGAGGCCGGCACCCATGGCGTGCTGGGTTCCGGCAGGGACGAAATACGTGTCGCCGGCATGAACCGGAATGTGCGGCAGGAGATTTTCCACGGTGTGGTCCGAGAGGGCTTTGAGAAAAACCTGCTGATTCACGCCGGGATTTAACCCGAATAGAATCTCGGCACCGCTTTTTGCCCAGACCAGGTGCCACATTTCGGTTTTGCCGCGGCCGCCGGCGTTTTGCTCGTACTTCGAGGCATAAGCATCGCCCGGATGGACCTGGATGGACAATTTGTCGTTGGGAAAAATAAATTTGATGAGCACCGGAAATTCGGCGACGGAGGCGTGCCGCATTCCGCGCCATTCCGCTGGCATGGCGTGCCACATTTCGCGCAGCGTTTTACCCACGAAGGGCCCGTTCGAGACGCGCGAATCGAACGCCGTGAGCCAGGCTTCGCCGAGCGGTTCTTTCAAATTGACTTTGTCGGGGTACCAGGGGGCGAGGGAACGCTGGCCCCAGATCCGCGGGCTAAAGAAGGG
The DNA here is from genome assembly GCA_035577585.1 of Candidatus Limnocylindrales bacterium. Lineage (GTDB taxonomy): Bacteria > Acidobacteriota > Terriglobia > Acidiferrales > UBA7541 > Acidiferrum. The sequence goes on along the minus strand of DATLVJ010000481.1, from coordinate 9,115 downwards.
TTCAAGTCGCGAGAGGGCAGGTTGCATCACAGGCTAGGCGGCAGCCTCCGCGCGGGAAAAGAATTTTTCGAGGCGGCGGAGCCCTTCCTCGATGCGCTCGATGGAAGTTGCATACGAAAGGCGAAGGAATCCGGGAGCGCCGAACGCTTCGCCGGGAACGAGAGCTACATGGGCTTTTTCCAGGAGGAGCTTCGCAAGTTCAGTGCAGTTTTTCGCGGCTGCATTTTTGCCATCGCCCAGGTGCGCGGAAATATTCGGGAATGCATAGAACGCGCCGCCCGGCCATTCGCAGGTGACGCCAGGAATGGCGCGCAAGCCTTCGACGATGCGCTTGCGGCGCTTGGCGTATTCGGCGAGCATCGGGGGAACCGTGTCCATAGAGCCGCGCATGGCTTCGAGCGCGGCGTATTGCGCGATGGAAGTAGGGTTCGAAGTGGACTGGCTCTGCACCTTGATCATGGCCTGGATTAATTCTTCGGGCGCGAGCGTGTAGCCGATGCGCCAACCGGTCATCGCGAAGGTTTTCGAAACGCTGCCGATGATGATGACGTTGGCTTTGCTGTCTTTCGCGCTCGCGATGGAAAACGGCTTGTGCGGCTCGTAGACGAAGTGCGAGTAGCATTCGTCGCCCATCAGCCAAATGTTACGTTTCTTGCAGAACGCCAGGATTTTTTCAAACTCCGGGCCGTCCACCACGCCGCCCGAGGGGTTGCAGGGCGAGTTGATGATGACCATTTTTGTTTTTGCGGTGATGGCCTTTTCGATGTCGGCGGCTTTGGCGGCGAAGCCTTCTTCGGCGCGAGTTTGCACGATCACCGGCGTTCCGCCCGCGTACTTGATAATGTCCGGAAAGCTGACCCAGTAGGGCGCTGGCAGGATCACTTCGTCGCCACTCTGGATGAGGACGCTGACGGCGTTGAAGATGGAATGCTTTCCGCCGACGGTGACGACGCATTCTTTCGCGGTGTAGTCGGACGCGAGTTCGCGCTTGTGCCACGCGGCGATGGCTTCACGCAGCGACATGATGCCACCGGTCGGGGTGTACTTGGTGCGATTTTCCTCGATGGCCAGGATCGCGGCTTTCTTGATGTGATCGGGCGTCGGGAAATCCGGCTCACCAGGGCCGAAATCGGCGATGTCCACTCCTTTGGCTTTCAATTGTTCGGCGGCGCTGATCACCAAAGCGGTGGGCGAAGTCTGGATGCGGTTGATACGGTTGGTCAGTTGCACGTGCTCTCCCTGGGGCGAAGCTGTGAATAAGTAGTTTTCAGGAAAAGGGCGGGAATTTCAATCGGGAAGCGCGACTGGGAGGCGACAAGCGTTTATTTGGAGCTGAGGGCAAGTTTCGCGCGGATTTTTTGTTCGACGAGCTGAGGGACGAGACCGGTGAGCGGGCCGCCGAGTTGCGCAATTTCGCGGACCAGCTTGGCGCTTAAATAGCTGTAGGTCTCGCCGGGGAGCATGAACACGGTTTCGAGGCGTGGCTCGAGCTTGCGGTTCATCAGGGCCATCTGGAGTTCGTATTCGTAGTCGGAGACGGCGCGGATGCCGCGCAGGATAACGGCGGCGTCACGCTTGCGCGCGTAGTCGACGAGGAGGCCCTGGAAGACGTCCACTTCGACACTGGGAAATTCCCTGGTGACTTCGCGGAGCATTTCGACGCGTTCGGGAACAGTGAAGAGCGGTTCCTTGTCCATGTTTTTCAGGACCGCGACGATGAGGTGGTCAAACATTTTTTCGCCGCGGCCGATGAGATCGAGATGCCCGTTGGTGACGGGATCGAAGGAGCCGGGATAGATGGCAATGGAAGTTTTCATGAAAGCGGCACGCGCTGCCGCGGCACATTCTAACCCGCATTTCGGAGGAAGAGCAATTTTTCCGACGTATCACCACTCTGGAAAAAGTGTTTTCGTTAGCAGCGGGTTGATCGCGATGCGAAGGATCTAAACCGATCGGGCGGAGGAGGCTTTGCGGTTGAGGTCCTTCGGCCCCGATGGGAATCGAGCCTCAGGACGACAAGTTTCGCGCGTGGGGCGACGGTAGTGGCCGGTGAGGAATTTTGGGAAAGGGAATTGTCCCGGCGCCGGAGTTGTGACACCCTTGCTGCGGTACTTCCGGAGGATTTACGGTGTTGAACCGATTTAAATCTGCGAGGGGGAATTTCCGATGAGCCGGATGGGGAGAGGGGCACGACGAATTTTGACGGCACTTTTCGTGCTCGCCACGGGAGCTGGCATGATGAACGCGCAATCGAAGCTACCGCTGAACATCATGCCGCTGCCTGCGAAGGCGGAACGCGGCGAAGGATCGTTGAAGATCGACGCGAACTTCCGAATCGCCTTTACGGGATTCCACGAGGCGCGCCTGGAGCGGGCTGGGCAGAGGTTTTTGCATCAGTTTCGGAGGCAAACGGGAATTGTTTTGCTTCCTGCGAGTGCGAACACCGGGGCCGCGACGCTGGAAATCAAGACAGACCATGAGAGCAAGGCGATTCAGGAACTTGGCGAGGAGGAATCGTACACGTTGGATGTAACCCCCGGCGGCGCGAAGTTGCACGCCGCAAACCCGCTTGGTGTGCTTCGCGGACTCCAAACGTTTCTCCAGTTGATTGCGATCTCGCCGGATGGCTTCAATGTTCCGTCGGTGCACATCGGGGATCGGCCGAGGTTTCCGTGGCGCGGATTGATGATCGACTCCGGCCGTCATTTTATTCCTCTGGATGTGATCAAGCGCAACCTGGACGGGATGGAAGCCGTGAAGATGAATGTTTTTCACTGGCACCTCTCGGACAACCAGGGGTTCCGCACGGAGAGCAGAAAATTTCCAAAGCTGCATGAGCAGGGCTCCGACGGTCTTTACTACACGCAAGAAGAGATTCGAGACGTGGTCGAGTACGCGCGCGACCGCGGCATCCGCGTGGTGCCGGAGTTCGACATGCCCGGCCACAGTACGGCCTGGTTCGTTGGCCATCCTGAATTGGCGAGCGGCAGAGGGCCTTACGCGGTGGAACGGAAGTGGGGCGTGTTCGATGCGGCGATGGATCCCACGGATGAGAAGACTTACAAATTCTTGACCGAATTTATCGGCGAGATGGCCAAGTTGTTTCCCGACCAGTTTTTTCACATCGGCGGCGACGAGGTTAACGGCAAAGAGTGGGACACCAATCCGAAGATTCAGGCCTTCAAGAAATCGCACAAGATTAAAGACAACGCAGGGTTGCAGGCGTATTTCAGCGGGCGGGTGCAGGAACTGGTGACAAAGCACAAGAAGACGCCTGTGGGTTGGGACGAAGTGTTGGTGCCGGGCGTGCCGAAAACGATTGTGATTCAATCGTGGCGCGGCGTGGATGCGCTGGCCGCGGCGGCGAAGGATGGATACCGGGGAATTCTTTCGAACGGCTACTATCTGGATCTGGGCTGGAGCGCCGCCCGGCATTACGCGATGGATCCATTGGGGGGACCCGCGGCCACACTTACACCGGAACAGAAACAACTGATTCTTGGCGGAGAATCATGCATCTGGTCCGAGTATGTGAACGCGGAGAATATGGATTCACGCATCTGGCCGCGCAACGCGGCGATTGCCGAGCGGCTGTGGTCGCCGGAAGCCACTACGGATGTTGCGTCCATGCATACGCGCATGGAGATGGAGTCCGCGCGGCTGGAATGGCTTGGACTGGCGCACCGGTCGTTTCAGCGCACGATGCTGCAGCGGATCGCGGGGTCGTGGTCACCCGGGGAATTTGATGCGCTGCGGGCGTTAGCGCAGGCGCTGGAACACGAGAAAGATTACGCGCGAGAGGCGAGCGCCAGCGCGCCACCTAACAGCCTTACGCCGTTGAACCGGCTGGTGGACGCGGTTTATCCGGAGAGCGATGTTTCCCGGCGCTTCTCGCTGCTGGTGGATACACTCGTTGGTTCAGGCTGCAAGGATTTGGCGAGCGCGGCGGAGATTCGCGCGACCTTGGCGGAATGGGCGATGATTGACGATCGATTGCAATCACTTGCCCAACGTTCTCAACTTGTGAGGGAGGCGACGCCGGCGTCGTTGGCGCTTTCGCAGGCCGCGAAAATTGCGATGAACGCGCTGGAGGCCATTCAAAATGGCGCGGCGATTTCCGCGGATCAAAAGAAAATACAACTCGATGCTCTGAATGCGATGGAGCAGCAGGCGCACAAGTCGCAACTGACGATTCCGGAACTGCCGGCTTTCCAAAAATTGGTTGAAGCAGCTTCGGCTGGTGGTGGTTGCGCGAAGTGAATTTGGTAGCGCCAGAAGCTTGGCGGCTCGCGAAATGGCCTGCGGGATACTGGGATTGCGGGGCCTGGTATTTTACGGTGGCATCAGCGGCCCGCCGCGGACGGCGGACCCTACAGTGGTCGGGCTCGGCCTAAAGGCGGCGGCTACGGGATGTCCCGGCGCCGCTTATTTTTTTGGCGAGTCGGGATGCGAATGGCAAGTTCCCTCACCGGAATCACGGAAGGTGTTTCCGGGGATGGGGAGGAATTGCCAGCGGTATTTGCCGGGAGAGAGAGTCAGCTTCAGCACACCGTAGGTTTTGTCATCGCGGACCTCACTGTTGGGCTTCGCGTAGCCGAGCGGAGTGTGGCTGCGGCCGCCGGTGCCGACGACGATTTCGCGAATGCCGTGCTCGGGGTCGGGATTGCCTTCGGGATTTTGCGGGGCGAAGCGTTCGTAGGAATGCTCGTGCCCGGCGAGGACCAGGTCAGCGTGGGCTTCGTAGAGATCCTGCCAGAATGCGCGCAATTCAGGATGCTCGGCGTGTTTGGGCAAGAGGCCGCTGCTGAAGAGCGCATGGTGGCCGTAGGCTAACGTGCAGACATTCGGGTGCGCGGCGAGATCCTGCTTGAGCCAGATTTCTTCGGGCGAGCCTTCGGCGCACCCGCCGAACTGGCTGGCGCCGCAGTTGGTGTTGAGGACGACGATGTGCCAGGCACCGAGATCGTAACTGTAATAACCTTTCCCAGGATCTCCAGCCTGTCCATCCCAATAACGAAAATAGCCGGTGGCGGGGGCGCCGTCGTATTCATGGTTTCCGGGAGTCGGGCGAGTGCGGGCTTTGAAGCGGCCCCAGGTTGGACCGTAGCATTTGAGGAATTCTGCATAAGTGCCGCGCTGGTAGGCGAGGTCGCCTGCGGCGAAAACCGTGCCGGGAATTGCGTCGATGAGTTTGGCGGTGGCTTCGGCGGCGGAGAGATCCGAGCACCCGACAATGTCCCCCGCGCCAACTAGGGTGAATGTATCTGGGGGTTTTTTCTTGGCGGCTTTCGAGTAGTCTTTGCGGGTTGGTTGATGCTTTAGAGCGGGTTCCTGAGGTAAAGCTCTCCCTGGCGTGAGCAAGACCAGCAGAGAGCTTAAAAGAAGGATCCAGTCACATCCTCCAACCGTTCGAATCGGCCCCATGTTGGTCTGCGTTCCTCCGGAAATACGTCAGCGGAACAGAATAACCCGGAAAAGGACGATACTCAGAACCATTCGGAACGGAATAATGGCCTTTCAGGGGCAAAATGGGGCACTTGAGTGGAAAAAGCTCCAACTACGACTAAACTGGTCGTAGTCTAAGTATTGGATAAATAAAGATTTGCCTTGAAATCTGGGCCAACGCGGAATTGACAAGGAACGGGATAAAGTCGTATAGTCTATATGCGACTGGTTCAGTCGTAATTGGTTCACTCGCAAGATCGCGTTGGGGACGCTCGATGTTTAAATTATCCAAGAAGGCGGATTACGGCCTGATCGCCATGAAGCATCTGGCCAACCACCGCCAGAAGCATGCATGCAGCGCCAGCGAAATTGCTGAGGAGTATGGGATTTCGTCCATGCTGATGGCCAAGGTGCTGCAAAAGCTGGCCCGGCAAACACTGGTGGTGGCCAAGCATGGTTCAAGCGGGGGGTATCTGTTGGCGAAGGAGCCAGCAAAGATCAGCGCGCTGGAAGTGATTACGGCGATTGATGGGCCGGTGCTGATTACATCTTGCGTGACGAGCCACGGAAATTGTGACGCTACGGACCGCTGCTCCATCAAAGAACCATTGCAGCGGGTCAACGAAAGCATCCTAGAAGTTTTGAGCACGGTGACCATCGCGCAGTTGAGCGAGGACAAGCAGGAACCGGCGCTGGTGGAATTAAAGGGGATGGACCAACTGGCGGCGAGCCGCTAAGCGGGAAGTCCCAGAGTTACAAGAGTTAGAGGAGAACACGGAAATGGCCGTCAAGCTGCCAATTTACATGGACAATCACGCCACCACCCCGATGGACCCGCGGGTGCTGGAGGCGATGCTGCCCTATTTCACGGAAAGATTCGGGAACGCGGCGAGCCGCAACCACTCGTTCGGCTGGGCCGGCGAGGAAGCGGTGGAGAACGCGCGCCAGCAAGTGGCTTCGTTGATCGGCGCGACGGCGAAAGAAATCATTTTCACCAGCGGCGCGACGGAATCCGACAACCTGATGATCAAGGGCGTCGCGGAAATGTACCGCGAAAAGGGCAACCACATCATCACCCAGGCGATCGAGCACAAGGCGGTTCTCGACACCTGCAAGAATCTGGAGAAGCACGGTTTCGAAGTGACCTACCTGCCGGTGGGCAAGGACGGCCGGGTGGATCCCGAGGAAGTGCGCAAGGCGATTCGGCCGACCACCATCCTGATTGCGATCATGTATGCCAACAACGAAATTGGGGCCGTGAACCCGATACAAGAGATCGGGAAGATTGCCAAGGAACACGGGATCATTTTCGCGTCGGACGGCGTACAGGCTGCCGGCAAGATCCCCGTGGACGTGCAGAAGGACAACATCGATTTGCTGGCCATCTCTGCTCACAAGTTTTATGGACCCAAGGGCGTTGGCGCGTTGTATGTGCGCCGGCGCAATCCTCGTGTACAGCTTTCGGCCATCATCGATGGCGGCGGGCACGAGCGCGGCATGCGGTCCGGCACGCTGAACGTGCCCGGCATCGTGGGGCTGGGCAAGGCGGCGGAACTTTGCCAGCAGGAAATGGCGAAGGAATCGCAGAAGATGCTCGCGCTGCGCGAACGGCTGCGCAAGGGCCTGGAAGCCAAGCTGGACGAGGTGTTCATCAACGGTTCGATGGAGCACCGGCTGCCGAACAATCTCAATATGAGCTTCGCGTATGTCGAAGGCGAATCGCTGTTGATGGGAATCAACGACGTGGCAGTTTCGAGCGGTTCTGCCTGTACTTCGGCAACCCTCGAACCGAGTTATGTACTCAAAGCATTAGGCGTGGGCGAGGATCTGGCGCATACGTCGATCCGCTTCGGGCTCGGGCGGTTTACAACCGAGGAAGAAATCGACTACGTGATCGACAAAATGGTTCAAGTTGTAACCAAGCTGCGCGAACTTTCGCCCCTGTATGAAATGGCCAAGGAAGGGATAGACATTTCCAAGGTCAAGTGGCAAACCGCCTAATCCCGTGAAGACTGGAAGGAAAAAAATGGCAAGCGCAAGTGCTATTGCAAGTGAAGGAACACTCAGGATTCACCGCTCGATCGCGGGTACGTCCGCGCCGTTTCGCGTGACGTATCAGGCGTATCAGGATGGTGACGAACCGGCCCCAGCCGCGGAGCGTTCTTTTCATCATCTTCAGGATGTCCGCGCGTTTTTGAACGTGTTGGGCCTGGGAGCGGATTATGTCCGCGACGCGTTGCGGGAACTGACCGCGGGGCGTTCGGCGTTTTTGACCAACATCGCGTTGACCGAAAAGGCCATCAAGAATGCGGGTTTTGGCTCTCTGGTTGCGGCAAAGGGTTGATTGTTACTGGAATTGAAACTTGAAGGAGTAACTCGTCCATGGCATATAGCGAAAAAGTAGTCGATCATTACAATAATCCGCGCAACGTCGGCAGCATGCCCAAGGAAGATCCCAATGTCGGGACCGGCCTGGTAGGCGCGCCGGAATGCGGCGACGTGATGAAGCTGCAGATGAAGATCAATCCGGATACGAAAGTGATTGAAGAAGCCAAGTTCAAGACTTTCGGTTGCGGGTCGGCCATCGCCAGCTCTTCCCTGGCCACGGAATGGGTTAAGGGAAAGACCGTCGAAGAGGCGCTGGCGATCAAGAACACGGACATCGTCCGCGAGCTTTCGCTGCCCCCGGTGAAGATTCACTGTTCCGTTCTCGCTGAGGACGCCATCAAGGCGGCCATCGGTGATTGGAAGAAGAAGCACGGTATTGAAGTTCCCGCGCACGAAAAGTCGTCGCACTAGTTGCGAGGCAGCGCGGGCGTAGTGGCGTCTTCCGGCGGCGATTTGCGACCGTCGGAGGATGCTGTCCAGAGATTGCTCCAGAAATGTTTTTGGAGATGCGGATTATGACGGCGGAAATCACAACGCAAACAGCGGAAAAAGAGAAGGCCGGGCCGGCGATTCACCTGACCGAGAAGGCGGCGAAGAAGATTATTGCGCTGCTGGAGAAGGATGGAGTGTCGCCGCAGGTTGGCGGGCTGCGCGTGGGCGTGCAGGGCGGCGGGTGTTCGGGATTATCGTACGCGATGCGGCTGGATACGCAAGCGCGCGACCGTGACAAGATTTTTGAGGAGTTTGGCGCGCGATTGTTTGTGGACCCGAAGAGTTTGCTGTATCTGAACGGGACTATCCTGGAGTACGAGGAAACGCTGATGCGCCAGGGATTTGTTTTTCAGAACCCGAATGCGGCGCGCAATTGCGGCTGCGGCAGCAGCTTTACGGCGTAAAAGTAGAACAGGCTTTAGCCTGTCAGCTGGCCTTACCCAGCACAGGGGACTTGCGTAATTCCGGCTGGCAGCATCGTGCGCCAGCCACTTTTTTTGTGACGGAGTTGGTTCAACAGAACTGAAATGAGCACACCGTTGCCCATCACCGATTCGCCGCTGGTTTGCTGGAGCTGCCACGAGCGGACGATCGGCACGCACTTCTGCTCTTCGTGCGGGAAGATGCTGCAGGTGCCGGAGAAGAGCGACTACTTCGCGATTTTCGAGATCCCGCGCAAGCTGTGGATCGAGATGAGCGAGCTGGAGAAGAAATTCCTGCAACTGAGCTGGAAGCTGCATCCGGACAATTATGTGAATGCGACGCCGGAAGAGCGGGAGATTTCGCTGAA